>JAHEKJ010000068.1:0-18668 GCA_024638385.1 Gammaproteobacteria bacterium
CAAGGCCGGCGCCGAGAACGACGCCGCCGAAACCGGCGTGAAGCTCGCCAGCGCGCCCGACCTGCGCTGGGCGCGGCGTGACATCAAGTCGGTCAACCTGCTCGGCCAGGTGCTGGCCAAGATGCAGGCGCACGCGGCCGGCGCCGACGAGGCGCTGCTGATCGACGCCGGCGGTCACGTCACCGAGTGCGGCAGCACGAGCTTTTTCATCGTCCGCGGCAGCGCGATCCTGACGCGGCCGCTGAACCGCGACATCCTGCCGGGAGTTACGCGGCGCGCGGTCATCGAGCTGTGCCGCTCGCACGACCTCGAACTCGTCGAGCGCAAGTTCGCACTCGCCGAAGCGCTCGGCGCCGACGAGGCTTTCATCAGCGGCGCTTCCAGCTACGTGTTGCCGGTGGTCGAAATCGACGGCCAGCCGATCGGCGACAGCCGGCCGGGAACGGTCAGCCGACGACTGCGGGAAATCTATATCGACTATGCGCGGGCTTCGTTGATCTGAGCGGCAGCCGACGCTGCGGCAGCCGACGCTGCGGCAGCCGTTGCTGCGGCAGCCGTTGCTGCGGCAGCCGTTGCCGCGTCAGCCGCCGGCGGCAAAGGCCTCGAGCCGCTCGATCAGCTCGACCGGCACCGCGACACCGTCGCGCTCGGCCTTTTGGCGGAACTCGTGGCGGCGGTCGCCGGGCAGGCGCACGCCGGGCTCGGCGGCGAGCGCGGCGAGCATCGCGTCGAGGCGCCCGGCCCAGGCGTCGGCGCCGTCGGCCGCGAAGCGGCCCGGCGCGATCGCGATGAAGAACTGGCCGACCTTGGGCTCGCCGCCGGTGTTGTTCTTGAACACCGGCGCCGTGTAGGAACAGTTCGGCCCCGACAGCACGCCGGCCAACAGGTCGACCAGCAAACCCAGCAGCATGCCCTTGTAGCCGCCGGCCGGCGCCAGCGCGCCGCCGTCGATGACCGCGGCGGCGTCGGTCGTATCGCGGCCGTCGCGATCGTAGCCCCAGCCGGTCGGAATCGGCCGGTTCTCGGCGGCGGCCTTCTTGATCGTGACCAGCGCGACCTGGCTGGTCGCCATGTCGGCGACCAGCGGCGCCTGGCCGCGGCGCGGCACCGCGAACGCCATCGGGTTGGTGCCGAAGAACGGTTTCGCGCCCGGCGCCGGCGCAACCGCCGACGGGCTGTTGGCGAAACCGAGCCCGATCAGGCCGGCGGCGGCCATGCGCTGCACGAACCAGCCGACGACGCCGGCGGAGTAGGAATCGACGATCGACAGCGCGGCGATGCCCTGGCTTTCGGCGAGCGCATAGAAATCGGCTTCGGCCGCGGCGAAGGCGGCATGCGCGAAACCGCTGTCGGCGTGCGAGCGCAAGGCAGCCGGCGCGACCTGTTCGTGGCGCGGATTCGCATCGCGGTTGATCTTGCCGACCTGCAGGTGACCGCAATACAGCGGCAGGTAGCCGAGGCCCACCGTGCGGATGCCGTCGCACTCGGCATCGACGACCGATCGCGTCGCGAGTTCGAGCTGGGCGCCGTGCGCGCCGCAGCCGGCGAGCGCGCGGCGCGCGAGGTCGTCGACCTCGGCGAGTGTCAGGATCTTGTCGTCAGCGGTCATGGCCGTACTTCTCCGGTTGGTTGCTGCTCCGCATTGCGTCGGTCACAGTAAAGTCTTGCGGCGATGCCCGCCGAGATCGGCGTCCAGGCTCGGCGGCCGGGATGACGAACTTGCGCGGGGATGACGCGCCGGGCCCGGAGATTATTCATTTCCTCAGGGCCTGCACGATGGCGGAGGCGCCGGCGGTGACGAAGCCGGCATCGACGCCGGCGCAGATCAGGCTGTAGCCGCGCGCGATCCACGGCTCGACGCTGGCCGCGTCGAGGCCGAAAAAACCGAGCGTCACGTCGTGGCGCCGGCAGGCCTGCGTGACCTCGTCGATCGCCGCGACAACGTCGGGCGCGTCGACCTCGCCGATCTTGCCCATGCTTGCCGACAGGTCGTAGGGTCCGATGAACACCGCGTCGATGCCGTCGACCTGCGCGATCGCGTCGATCTCGCCGATCGCGTCGACGTGCTCGGCCTGGACGATGACCGCGGTGCGGTTGTTGGCCGCCGCCATGTACTCGCCGAACTCGAGACCGTAGCCCTGGGCGCGCGCGAGGCCGACGCCGCGAATGCCCCGTGGCGGGTACTTGGCGCGCTCGACCACCGCGCGCGCCTCTTCGGCGCTGTTGACCCGCGGCACGATGATGCCGTCGGCGCCGATGTCGAGCGCCTGCTTGATGTCGCGTTCGCTCTGGCTCGGCACGCGCAGCACGCAGGCGCAACGGCCGGCGGTGGCCTCGATCAGTCGCTGCCAGTCGAGGATCGCCAGCGGACTGTGCTCGCCATCGAGAAACAGCCAGTCGAAGCCGCATTTCGACACCATCTCGGCGACCTCGGGCGCGGGCAGGGTCAGCATCGTGCCGAGCAGCAGGTCTTTTTGTCTCAGTCTGGTCGTGAAACTCATCGTCGGCCTCGCGCGATCGTCAGTTGCCGAATCCCCGCGCCATCAGCGAAGCGCACAGCAGCATGCCGAGGATGACGACCAGCTGCCAGTGGATCAGGCGTTTCAGGCGACTCAAGGTCGCCGCCCCGACTTCCGGCGCCGCGCCCCGGACAAGCGCGCCGCGCCAGCGGCGGTACTCGGCGCTCGGGAATTGCGACAATATCGCGCCGGTGACGAACAGCGCAAGCTTGAGCTGGAAGAAGGTATTGGCGAAATAAAAGGCGCTGCCCTTGTCGAAGTAGAATACGCGCAGCAGGCCGAAGGCGAGCACCGTCAACGCGGCGCCGACCATCGCGCGGTCGGCGCGCGCGATGCGGCGCACGCGGTCGGCGTCCGGGTTCTCGCGCAGCAGCCCGAGCTGCAGCGACAGCGCCGAGGCGAGCGCGAAGAAACCCAGGAAATGGCCGAAGGCGACGAGCGCGGCGAGCAGCGTCACGGCGACAACCGCCGGATGCGCCAGCCATCGCCGTCGGCGACGTAAGCGATGCGATCGTGCAGGCGGTTGTCCTGCCCCTGCCAGAATTCGAAATAATCCGGCTTCAGGCGGTAACCGAGCCAGGCTTCGGGCCGCGGCACGTCGCCGTCCGGGTAGGCCGAGCGCAGGCGCAACACTTTGTCCTCGAGCCGCGCGCGGCTCTCGATCTCGGCCGACTGGCGCGACGCGGCGGCGCTGAAGCGGCTGCCCTCGGGGCGCATCCGGAAGTAGTTGTCGGCATCGGCGGCCGGCAACTGTTCGACCGTGCCCTGAACCCGCACCTGCCGGCTGAGGTCGCGCCAGTGAAACAGCAGCGCCGCGTTGGGATTGGCCGCGAGCTCGCGACCCTTCTGGCTGCGCGAATCCGTGTACCAGCAAAAGCCGTGGTCGTCGACGTGCTTTAGCAGCACGATGCGCGCCGACGGTCGGCCGTCGGCATCGGCGGTGGCGAGCGTCATCGCGGTCGCGTCGAGCAGCTCGAGGTCGCGCGCGCGCCGCAACCAGCGGCCGAACTGGACGAACGGGTCCGGGTCCATGTCCCCCTTGCCGATGCTGTGCGATTCGTAATCACGGCGAACGTCGGACAGGTCCAGTTCGATCGCCATCAGAATACCTGCTTGAACAAAGCCTGCAGCGCGGCCCAGGATTTCTTGTCGGCGGCGGCGTCGTAACCGAGATCGATGCCGTATTTTTCGGCGTTGACGTCGGCCTCGGGATTGCTGAATCCGTGCCTGGCGCCGTCGAGCAACAGGACCTCGTAGTCGGCCTTCGCGGTATCCATTTCCTGCTTGAACGCATCGAGCTCGGCTTGCGTGACCATCGAGTCCGCGGCGCCGTGGCAGACGAGGATCTTGGCCTCGATGCTGCCGGGCTCGGCGGTGTGAAACGAGCCGAGCGCGCCGTGAAAACTCGCGACCGCCTTGAGCGGCATGCCGATGCGCGCCATCTGCAGGACCATCGCGCCGCCGAAGCAGTAGCCGATCGCGGCGCTGCGCGCGGTGTCGACGCCGGGCTGGTCGAGCAGCAGCTGGTAGCCGGCGCGCAGCGCCGCGGTGCCGGTTTCCATGTCGTTCAGCACGGCGGTCATCAGCTGGCCCGCCTCGTCGGGATTGCTCGCGGTGCGGCCGCCGCCGTACATGTCGATCGCGAGCGCGACATAGCCCAGCTCGGCGAGCATGTGCGCGCGACGCACGATGTAGTCGTTCAATCCCCACCACTCGTGGACGATGATGACACCCGGCCGGTTCTCGGCGATTTCGTTGTCGTAGGCAAGATAGCCGGAGTGGCTGGCATCGCCAACGGCGTATTCGATGCGGCTGGTCAGGATGTTCATCGGCGTCTCCTAGGCTTCGGTCGAAGGCCGGATTTTACTCCGGAAACCTGTTCTCAGGTAGCGCCGTGATTTACCATCACGGCATGAACCGGCTCGATCACATCGTCGTCGCGGCCGCCAGCCTCGAGCAGGGCGTCGAATTCCTGCGCGGCCGGCTCGGTGTCGACTTGCCGGCCGGCGGGCGGCATCAAACCATGGCGACGCACAACTGCCTGATGCAGCTCGGCGACGAGCGTTACCTCGAGCTGATCGCGATCGACCCGGCGGCGCCGATGCCGGCGCAGCCGCGCTGGTTTTCCCTCGACGACCGGCACCTGCGCGCGGCCCTCGAGGAGCGCCCGCGGCTGATTGCCTGGGTCATGAATACGCCCGACATCCACGGCCTCGCCGCGCGCACCGGCGTCGAGATCGGTACGCCGACGCGGCTGTCGCGCGACGGCCTGCGCTGGGAAATCACGCTGCCCGAGGATGGCCGCCTGCTCGCGCACGGCATGTTGCCCTACTGCATCCAGTGGCACAGCAAGCCGCACCCGGCGCGGGCGATGGCTGACCTCGGCTGCCGCCTGGACGCGCTGTGTATACACCACAACCGCGCCGACTGGCTGCGCGCTCGCCTCGCCGCGCTCGGCGCCGCCGACCTCGTCCGCGTCGAGCCTCTGCCCGACGACGAAGCCCCTTACCTCGAAGCCCGCCTCGACACCCCCGCCGGCCCCGTCACCCTCACCTGACTCAAATTTGGGTCGGAGTAGCATTGCATCTGCCTGGCTATTGACGTTGCAAGATGGCACCGTCTCGCAGCCGGGGAGCGCCAGTTTGATGCGTCATTGCGAGGACGCGCCAGCCGACGAAGCAGTCTCCCTGGCCCGGCTCGATCTCGGGAGATTGCTTCGCTGCTTCGCAGCTCGCAATGACGGCAAGTATCGGAAGATCCCTCGCTGCACACGGGACGCCTGCGGCGGATTGCTTCGCAGCTCGCAATGACGCCGTTACGAAGCCTGGGTATGCGCACTTCAGGCCGGAAAGAATCAGATAAATTTGGGCCAGGTTAAAATCAGGCTCGCCTCGCGATAAACATTACCCCGATCCAGATATATGGGGGAAGGATCAGGGCGCGTTGAGCCAGGTGGCGGGATCGAGGATGGGCGGGCGGAAGAAACAAATCATGCGGCCGTCGGGTCCGGCCTGCGCGCCGGCCTGCCACGGCGCGGTGCCGTGCAGCGCGAGCCGGTGGACGACGAAGGCTTCGCCCGGTCGGGCGTGAATCTCGACGCGGCGGCAATCGGCAAAGGCTTGCGCGCGTGCTCGCTGGTAGGCTTCGGTAACGTCCTCGTCGCCCCGGGCGTCCGGCGCGATCCCGGCGAACCGGTCGGCAAACGCGGCGCGCATGATCTCGTGCGAACTTTCGTAGACGACGAACGGCGACGCGCCCGCATCGAAATCGTTCATCGGGATGCCGAGCACGAAGCCGTGGTGCTCGCGCAGGTGGCGGCGGCGTTCGGGCCCCTCGCCGAGCAGGCCGTCGACGTGCGCCGCGTCGCGCTCGCGGCGGAAGCGCAGGCGCGCCTCGGACTCGCCCGGCATCGGTCGCGGATAGCCCGGAAAGCAGACCGAAACCTGCGCCGCGTCCCAGTCGAAGTCGCGCAGACCGAGCGTCGTGGCGACGAAATCGACCGCGTCGCCGGCCAGCGGACCGCTGCCGTCGAGCGCGCCGCGCGCGTCGTTGTCGAGCGCGTTGACGCCGGCGAACCAGGTGCCGTCGTAGCGTCGCCAGCGCGCGAAGCGCGGATCGTCGAGCGTCGCGCGTGCGCCGCCGTAGGCCGCCTCGACCCACGCGTGCAGCACGGGATCGAAATCGAAACGGCACCAGCCGAGTTCGAAGAACTGTTGCGTCCGATTGCGCATGATGGCAGTGATGCTATCATGCCGCCTTCGCTTGACAACAACCGGTCCAGCCTTGAGCGACGCAGTCCACACCCGCATTGCCGGCCTGCCCTGCTGGCGCGGCGAAATCGGTATCGAACCGCTCGGCGGCGGCATGACCAACCTCAATTTCAGGGTCGCCGACGACGCCGGCGAATTCGTCGTTCGTCTCGGCGAAGACGACCCGATTCACCTGATCTCGCGCGCCAACGAAATCGCCGCCTGCCGCGCCGCGCACGCGATCGGCGTGTCGCCCGAACTCGTTCATCACGAGCCCGGCATCCTGGTCGTGCGCTTCGTCGACGGCCAGGTCTACGACGAGCCCGACGTGCGCGTGCCGGCCAACCTCGAACGCATCGTCGACTTGCTGCGGCGTTTTCATCACCAGATGCCGAACCGCTTCACCGGGGTGCCGGTCATGTTCTGGGTGTTCCAGGTGTTGCGCCACTACCAGAACCTGTTGCGCGCCGGCGCCAGCGCGCACGCCGCGCGGCTCGACGAGCTCGCGCGCACCGCCGCCGAACTCGAATCCGCGGTCGGCCCGATCGACGTCGTGTTCGGCCACAACGATTTGCTGCCGGCCAACTTCATCGACGACGGCGAGCGCATCTGGCTGATCGATTTCGACTACGCCGGCTTCAACAGCCCGCTGTTCGACCTCGCCAACCTCGCGTCGAACAACGAACTCGAGCCGGCGCAGGAAGCGACCATGCTCGAGCAGTATTTCGGCACCGCCGCCGACGGCGCGCGGCTCGCGAGTTACCACGCGATGAAGTGCGCGTCGCTGCTGCGCGAGACGATGTGGTCGATGGTCTCGGAATTGCACTCGCGCGTCGACATGGACTTCGCCGATTACACCGCCAAGAATCTTTCCCGCTTCGAATCGGTCTACACCGAGTATCGCGAAGCCTTCGCCTGACCGACCCGGAGCCCGACGCCATGCCGCTCGACCTCGATTTTGTCCGCCAGCAATTCGGCCAGTTGCACGACGACCCCGAGTTCGTGTTCGCGTCGAATGCCGGCGGCAGCTATGTCTGCAACCAGGCCAACGCGGTGCTGGAGCACTACAATCGCCATACCCGGGTGCAGCCCTATGCCGGCTACCCGGTCTCGGACCGCGCCGGCGAGGCGATGGACCGCGCGCATCGCGGCTGGGCCGAAGCGCTCAACATCGACCCGGACGAGCTGACGATCGGCCCGTCGACGTCGATCAATACCTACGTGCTGGCGCAGGCGATCGGCGACCTGTGGAAGGCCGGCGACGAAATCGTCGTCACCAACCAGGACCACGAGGCCAACAGCGGCGCCTGGCGGCGCAAGGCGCTGGAGAAGGGCGTCACGATCCGGCAGTGGGAAGTCGATCCGGCCAGCGGGCTGCTGGACATCGACGCGCTGTTCCCGCTGCTGCGCGACAACACGCGATGGGTCTTTTTCACGCACTGCTCGAACATCGTCGGTACGGTCAACCCGGTGGCCGAGATCGTCAAGACGATCAAGTCGCGCTGCCACGCGCGCGTGTTCGTCGACGCGGTCGCCTACGCGCCGCATCACGTCCCCGACCTCAGGGCGCTCGGCGTCGACGGTTACGCGTTCAGCCTCTACAAGGTTTACGGTCCGCACCAGGGTCTGATGTACGTCAACGGCGAGATCCGCGGCGACCTGACGTCACAGGCGCATTATTTCAACAGCGGCAACCCGGTCAAGGATTACAACCCGGCCGGCCCGCAGCATGCCCAGGTCGCCGCCTGCGCCGGCGTGCTCGACTATTTTGCCGCGTTGCACGAGCACCACTTTGCCGATTCATTAACGCGCGGCCACAACCGGCGCCTCGACGATTTGCACCCGCTCATCCTGGGGCACGAAAACGCGCTCGCCGCGCCGCTACTGGCCTGGATCGGCGGCCGCAAGGACCTGCGCCTGATCGGCAAGTCCCACGTCGGCGACAACGACCGCGCGCCGACGATCGCCTTTCAGCCGCTCGCACAAAGCGCCGCCGAGTTGACGCGCAAGTTGCAGCAAGCCGGGATCGGCACCGAGCACGGGCACTTCTACGCCCACCGCCTGCTCAGCGATCTCGGCATCGACCCCGACGACGGCGTCGTGCGGCTGTCGCTGGTGCACTACGCGACCCTCGACGAGGTCGAACGCATCCTGCGCGAACTCGATCACGCCCTCGGCAAGGCGGCCTGAGCGCCGGGTCCGCCGTGCGCGTCCTCGTTGTGACGCTGCTGCCCGCGATCTTTCTCGTCGCCGCCAGCGCGCAAGTGCCGCCCGACGGCAGTGACATCGCCGCCTACGACGGCCTGTTGCGCGCGGTCGTCGAACGCGACTCGACCGCCCTCGACCGGCTGCTCGTCGGCAGCGCCGACGTCGAGCGGCGCGATCGCCGCGGGCGCACGCCGCTGCACGTCGCCGCGCATTTTGCCAACCACGACGCGATGCGCGCGCTGGTCGCGGCCGGCGCCGATCCCAATGCACTGGAAAACGATTTCTACGATATCGTCACGATCGCCGCGGTCGCCGACGACCTCGCGACGCTGAAGCTCGCCCTCGAGCTCGGCTGCAAACCGACCAACGTCACCAGCCGCTACGACGGCACCGCGCTGATCGCGGCCGCGCACCTCGGTCACGTCGAGGTCGTCGCGACGCTGATCGCGGCCGGCGCGCCGCTCGACCACGTCAACAACCTGAACTGGACCGCGCTGATCGAGTCGATCGTGCTCGGCGACGGCGGCCCGCGGCACACGGCGACGCTGCGCGCGCTGGTCGCGGCCGGCGCCGACGTCGACCTCGCCGACGGCGACGGCCGCACGCCGCTCGCACTCGCCGAGCGCCACGGCTATACCGAAATGGCGCGCATCCTGCGCGCCGCCGGCGCTCGCTAGCCTGTGCTTATTGGGGCAATGACGGCGCTTCGAGCCGCGCGCGCCGCGCGCGCCGCGCGGCGACCGTTTCGCGGTGCGTCAGGTAGCTGATCGCGACGACGATCATGCCGCCGCCGCCGACGACCCACCAGTCGGGGATCTCGTCGAACAACCAGTAGCCGAACACGATCGCCCAGATGAGCTGCAGGAAGGTCAGCGGCTGGGTCACCGTCAGCGGCGCGTGCGCGATCGCGCGCGTCAGCGCGTAGTGACCGGCGGTCGCGAACACCGCGGTCAGCGCGAGCCAGCCGATTTCGACCCAGCTCGGGTCGCGCCAGACGATCATCGCGCCGGGCGCCAGCGCCAGCGTGCAGAACAGCGTCAGCATGACGAGGATGTCTCCGGTCGACTCGCGCCGCGTCATCTGCTTGGCGAGCAGAAACGAACCGGCGAAGCACAGCGCCGCGGCGAGCTGCGCGAGCGAGCCCGGCGACAATACCTGCAATCCCGGCCGCAGGATCACCAGCGTGCCGACGAAACCCGCGGCGATCGCGGCGAGGCGCCGCGCGCGTACCGGCTCGCGGAAGATCAGGATCGCGCCGAGCGCGGTGAACACCGGCGTCGAGAAGCCGATCGCGGTGACTTCGGCGAGCGGAATCCGCGCCATCGCGTAAAACCACAGCATCACCGCCGCGCCATGGACGACGCCCCGCCCGCAGTAGAGCCCGAGCGTCGCGCGGCCGAGCGCGCGCCAGCGAACCCGCAGGATCAGCGGCAGCAGGATCACGACGCCGATCAGGTAGCGGATGAACGCCGCCTCGATCGCGGGCAGGTCGGAGCCGAGGTGCCGGACGGTTATGGTCACGGCGACGAACAGCAGCCCCGCGGCGACCATCCACAGGCTGCCGAGCAGATTCGATTGTTGCGGCATGCGCGCGATTGGAACATCATCGGGCCTTCCGACGCAACGCCAGCCCCGAGTCAGGAATGATCGATGCCCTGCCCGCCACCAGTTACCACGACCCCGACCTGTTCGCGCGCGAAACCGAGCGCGTCTTCCGCCGCGCCTGGTGGCTGGTCGGCATCGAAGCGGTACTCGCCGAGCCCGGTCGCTACAGCGCTTGCCAGCTGCTGCGCTGGCCGGTCGTGGTCGTGCGCGATCGCGGCGGCGAGCTGCGCGCGTTCTACAATATCTGCCGCCATCGCGCCGGGCCGCTGGTCGAACCCGGCGACGGTCGCTGCCGCGATTTCGTCTGCCGCTATCACGCCTGGCGTTATGCGCTCGACGGTGAATTGCTGCGCACCCCGGGCATCGATCCCGGCGAGCTCGGCGAGTTCCCGGACCTCGGCCTCGTGCCGTTGCGCGTCGCCGCCTGGAACGGGCTCGTGTTCGTCTGCGTCGACGATAGCGCGCCGGGACTGATCGAATGGCTCGGCGATATCGTCGACATCGCCGCGCGCTTCGACCCGGTCGCGGCGATGCAATTCGACGGCGAGGCGCAAAAGGACGCCGCCGCCAACTGGAAAACCTATGCCGATAATTCCTGCGAGGGCTATCACGTCGGCATGGTGCACCGCGCGCTGGGATCGTCGCTCGAGCGTGAAACGGTCAGGCTCGAGACCCGCGAGCGCGGAAACTTCGTCGGTTTCGATGTCGACTACACCGGCGCCGGCGCCGATACGAGCCGCGCCGGCAAGGGTTACTGGATCTACAAGTATCCCGGGCTGCTACTGCACTTCGCCGACTATGCGTTCAACGCCGAGAGTGTAATACCGCTGGCGCCGGCGAGGCTTCGCCTGCGCCGCTGGTTCTTCTCGCACCCCGACAAGGCCCGCGCGCACGGCGTCGACCGCGCGACGATCCAGCCGAACTCGGAAAAGGTCATGGACGAAGACATCGGCATCTGCGAGGCCGTGCAGCGCAACCTCGAAAGCGGCGCCTATCCCGGCGGGCGCCTGTCGCCGCGCCAGGAACCGGGCACGGTTTTCTTCCAGCGGCTAGTCCGTGCCGACCTCGGCGACGCGCTCGAAGCGCCAGCCGAGGACGAGCAGCGCGGATAGCGCCGAGATCGCCGCGGCGATCGCCAGCGCGGCGGTATAGCCGGAGCCGAGGTCGTAGATCGCGCCCGCGCTCCAGGGCGCGGCGAGACCGGCGACGCCCCAGGCCGTGAATACGCGACCGTAGACCCGCGGACCGTCGGCGCCGAAGCGGTTGGCGATCGCCACCGGGTAAACCGCGATGACCGCACCGTAGGCGAATCCGACCACGGCGAGCAGGCCGACGGCCAGGGTCGCGGTTGCGACCGGGATCAGCAGCATCAGCGCCAGCGCCGACAACGCGGGCAGGCCGGCGAGCAACCGCACCAGCGGCCAGCGGTCGACCAGATAACCGGCGACGAAGCCGCCGAGCGCACCGCCGACGCCGGTCAGCATCGCGCCGCGCGTGCCGAGCGCCGCGCCGCCGGGCAAGGCCTGGACGATGGCGGCGGCGTGACCGATGGTCATCAAACCGGCAAACACGGCGGCGAGGTAGGCGGCCCAGTACTGCCACACCCGCCGGTGCGCCGGCGCGCCGGCGGCCGCCGCCATTTCGCCGCCGAAGCGGGCCGCGACCCGCGACAGCGCGAAGGCCGCGAGCAGCGTCCCGCCGAGCACGAAGAGCGCCAGCCGGGTCAGCGCGGCCGCCGCCGACACGGCTTCGACGGTGTAGCCCAGCAGCAGCGCGAAGACGATCGATCCGACCGCGTAGGCCGCGGTGACCGCGCCCATCGCGAAGCCCCTGCGATGCGGCATCCCGGCGCCGGCGAGTTGCAGGCAAAAACCGTAGCCGACGCCGTTGCTGAAACCGAACAGCAAGCCGTAACCGAGCGCGAGTTGCCACCAGGCTTCGGCCTGCGCCGCAAGCCAAAGGCCGGCCGCCGCGGCGATTCCGGCAAACGCAACCAGCCACGATGCCGGCAGCACGGCATAGATCCGGTAGCCGAACAGCACGGCCAGCGTGATCGCGAGCAATGCCAGCGAATAGACCAGGCTGACTTCGGCGCGCGTCAGCGCGAGACCGGTCTCGAGCGGCACGATCAGCACCGAGTAGGCATGCACCGAGCCGAACACGAACGTAACCAGCATCGACGCGAGCAGAATGGCGATCGAACTATTCAATGACGGGCGGCGGCGCCGGTCTTTGCGGGCGCAGTTGTTGCCGGCGCGTGAAGATGAACAGGCCGCTGGCGGCGATGATCGCGGCGCCGACCCAGGACGGGGCCAGCGGCACTTCGCCCCAGAACAGGTAGCCGGCGATCGCGGCGAACACCATCGCGAGGTATTCGAACGGCGCGAGCAGGCTCGCCTCCGCATAGCGGAAGGAAATCGTCAGCAGCCACTGCTGCGCGCCGCAGCCGAGCGCGAATGCGGCGAACAGCAAGCCGTCGTCGTCGCGCGGCGTGACCCAGCCGGCGATCCCGATCCAGCCGAGGCAGGCGATCACGCCGAGGCTGTTGTAATACAGGCCGATCGTGACCGCGCGCTCGCTGGACGCGAGCTTGCGCAGCCAGATCGCGACCAGCGCCCCGGTGAAGGCCGAGGCGGCCGCGGCGGCGACGCCGATGTCCCAGCCGGCGCCGCCCGGCCGCGCGATCAGCAGCACACCCGTGAATCCGGTGCCGACCGCGAGCCAGCGGCGCGGACCGATGACCTCACCGAGCAGGAAGATCGACAGCACGGTAATGAAGATCGGCGCCGCGTAGGCCAGCGCGGTCGCGTCGGCCAGCGGGATCCGCGTCAGCGCAAAGTAGAACAGGCCGAGGCTCAACACGCCGCTGGTGCCGCGGATCGCATGATCCAGCGGCCGCCGCGTCGCGAGTCCGGCGACGCCGACGGTCGCAAGTAACAGGAACCAGAACAACGCCGCGGCGAACAGGTAGCGCAGCAGCAACACTTCGCCGAGCGGATAGCCGCGCGTACCGAGTTCACGCACCGCGGCGCTGAGCAAGGCCATCAGCGCAAGGTTGCCGACGAAGGTCGCGATGCCGAGTCGCGGATGGTCGCGATGCCCGCCAAATGGCCTGGGAGAGCTGGATTCGGAGTCCACGCCGGGCCGGAATGCCTCGATTCGATTACCCCGCCCAGCTTAACCGCAGCCGGCGAGGGCGGCGAGCGATTAATGCGCGTAGTTGCTCGTGGCGAAGCCGAAATCGTTCTTGCCGGCGTCCTTGACCCGGTACATCGCACGGTCGGCGTTGCGCATCAGTTCGTCGGCGGTCTCGCCGTCGTCCGGGTAGACCGCGATGCCGATACTTGCGCTGATCATCACGGTCTCGTCGTCGATGGGGATCGGCCGCGCGATGCGCCGGTTGAGATCGGTCGAGATTCGCTCGGCAATGTCGATTTGCGGCAGGCTCGTCAGAATGATGATGAACTCGTCGCCACCGATCCGCGCGACCGTGTCGGTCTCACGGATTTCGGCCGTGATTCGATCGGCGATCGACTTCAGCACCTGGTCGCCGAACTCGTGACCGTAGGTGTCGTTGATTTGCTTGAACCCGTCGAGATCGAGAAACATGACCGCCGTCAGCAGCCGCTTGCGCCGCGCCTCGGCCAGCGAGTGTTGCAGCCGGTCCTTGCACAGGCGCAGGCTCGGCAGCCCGGTCAGCGCGTCGTGGTTGGCGAGAAAATCGAGTTCGGCGGCAATCTTCTCGCGCTCGCGAATCTCGGCCTGCAGCCGATCGACGGTTTCGGCGAGTTTGCGCGTGCGGCTCCTGACCTTGCTCTCGAGCGAGTCGCGCGCGTCGCGCAGGCTTTGCTCGATTTGCTTGTGCTCGGTGATGTCCTGCAGCACGCCGATGGTCTGCACGGTCTTGCCCTCGTCGTTTTGCTGCGCCATCGTCTGTTCGCGGACCCAGCGCAACTGGCCGTCGCCGCGAAAAATCCGATACTCGACGCTGTAGTCGCGACCCTCGTCGATGGCCCGCCGATAGGCTTCGAGCACCTTCTCGCGATCCTCCGGGTGCACGTCCTCGACATCGTCGTCGCTGGAGTCGACCGTGCGCATGTAATCCTCGACGTCGACGCCGAGTATGCGGGCGAAGCCGGGACTGATATAGGTGTATTTCTGGGTGATCTCGTCGCAGATATAGTGGCCGATGTCGGTCACCGCCTCGGCCTGGTTGGCGAGCGCCTCGCGGGCCTCGAGTTCCTGCTGATAGGTCTTGCGCTCGGTAATGTCCTGCAGCAGGCCGAAAGCGGTTCGCGGATTGCCGGCATCGTCGAAGTCGATGATCGCGGTCTCGTAGACGTAGCAAAGATCCCCGTTCGGATTGACCAGGCGGTACTCGATTTCGTGGGAATCGGCCTGCTGCCGCGAGCCGAAGAAGGCGGCGAATTCGTCACGGTCTTCCGGGTGCACGAGCGCGAGCATCTTGTCCCACGAATCCTGCGCGTCGAGCACCTGCTCGACGCTCATGTCGAACAGCCGGGCATAGCCGTCGGAGCAGGCGACGATCCGGTTTTGTTCGAAATCCCACTCGCGGTGGCCGATCTTCGCGAGCTGCTCGGTGGCATCGAGCAGCGCTTCGCGCTGGCGCAGGCGCTCGAGTTCGGCGAGCACGTCGTTGCGCCGGTAGAGCTTGTAGACGCGCCCGCTCATGCGCGCCCGTCGCCGGCGCTGTTGTCCGCGACCACCTCGAGACGGGGTTCGCCCGCGGCGAAGCCGTAGCCGTTCTTGCCGCCACGCTTGACCGCATACATTGCCTTGTCGGCGGCGCGAATCAACTCCTCGGCGGTCGTGCCGTGCTGCGGATAAAGCGAGATGCCGACGCTGGCGCCGACGGTGAAGACGTTGTCGCCGATACGCACCGGCTCGCCGACGCGGGCAATCAGGCTGATCGCGATCCGCTCGGCGATCGAGAGCTCCGGCAGGCTCGTCAGGATGACGACGAACTCGTCGCCGCCGATGCGTGCGACCGTGTCGGTCTCGCGAATTTCGTGCCTGATCCGGTCGGCAACCGCCTTGAGCACCAGGTCGCCGGTTTCGTGGCCGTGATCGTCGTTGATGCGCTTGAAGCCGTCGAGATCGACGAACATGACCACCGAGGTCTGCCGGTTGCGTCGCGCCTCGGCCAGCGATTGCGCGAGCCGGTCCTTGCACAGGCGCAGGCTCGGCAACCCGGTCAGCGCGTCGTGGTTGGCGAGAAAGTCGAGCTCGGCGGCGATTTTCTTGCGCTCCTCGACCTCTTCCTCGAGCTGCTTGACCGTGTTGGCGAGTTCGCGGGTGCGCTCGACCACCTGTTGCTCGAGCGTATCGCGCGCCTCGATGATTTCCTGCTCGGCCTTTTTCTGCGCGGTGATATCCTGCAGCACGCCGATGGTTTGCTGCGGAATACCGTGATTCATCGAATGCGCCTGGCCCATTTCGCGCACCCAGCGGATCTCGCCGTCGGCACGTATCAGGCGGTACTCGACCTGCCAGTCGCCGCCACGGACCAGGAATTCGTCGTAGACTTTCCTGACCCTCTCGCGATCCTCGGGGTGAATCATCGTCAGGTCGCCCTCCCACGAGATCGCGCGCGTGACCAGCGATTCGTCCTCGATCCCGTGTATCCGGGCGAGCCCCGGGCTGGAGAACAGGTAGCGTTGCTTGATCTCGTCGTAGACGAAGTGACCGATGTCGGTGATCGCCTCGGCCTGGGTTGCGAGCGCGTCGCGAAATTTGAGCTCCTGCTCGGATTGCATGCGCCCGGTGATGTCCTGCACGACGCCGATGCTCTCGATGACGCCGTCGGCGTCGCTCCTGAAGTTCTGGCCGATCTCGACGACCCAGCGGATTTCGCCGTCCGGACGACAGACGCGATACTCGATGTGATAGCCGTCGTCATTGTTAACATCTTCGAGGTAAGCCTTTTCGACTAACGCGCGGTCGTCTTCGTGGACGCGCGCGATGTAGTCCTCGTTGGTAAGGATCTTGCGCTTGAACTCGTCGACCTCCATGCCGAGGATCCGGGCCTGGCCGGGGCTGACGTAGAGGTGCCGGTTGCTGCGCTCGTCGAACAGGAAATACCCGAACTCGATCAGCGCTTCGGCCTGGCTCGCAATCGTGTCCTTGAAGACCAGCTCCTGTTCGCGCTCGACGCGGTCGGTGATGTCCTGGATCACGCCGAGCGTCTGCGTGACCCTGCCGTTATGTTTGCGCTTGGCCGTCGTCAGTTCGCGCAGCCAGCGGATCTTGCCGTCGGTTCGGTGAATTCGATATTCGACCGCGCAATCGTCGCCGGTTTCCATGTACTGGGCGTACTCGTCGCGTACGCGGGCGCGGTCCTCGGCGACGATATCGGCGAGATCGTCTTCCGACGATTGCACCTTGGCCATGTAAGCCTCGGCGGTAGTGCCGTAGATGCGCGCGAAACCATCGCTGATGTAGACGTAGCAATCCTGCTCTTCGTCATAGATGAAGTGGCCGATATCGGTGATCGATTCGGCCTGGCGGGCGAGTTCGTCGCGATATTCGAGATCGCTCTCGTGTTTGACCTGCCGGGTGATGTCCTGGACGATGCCGAAACAGCCGATGGGCTCGCCGGCATCGTCGCGCACGACCGTACCGTATTCGCGCAGATGCCGGGTCTTGCCGCCGGACAGCACGATCCGGTAGACCGCGTCGAGTTCGCCGGCGTCGCGTAGCTGCGCATAGTTGCGTCGGTAGGCTTCCCGGTCGTCCGGATGGACCAGGTCGAGCGTGTTCTCCCATTTACCCTGCGCCGCGAGCGCCTCGTCGACCGACATCTCGAAGATGCGCGCGTATTCTTCGCTGCACGATTCGAGGCGATCGTGGAGGTAGCTCCACTCGTAGTGGCCGATTTTCGCAGCCTGCCCGGTCGCGTCGTAGAGCGCCAGCAAGCGGCGACAACGCTCCAGTTCGGCCTCGAGTTCGGCCCGCTTCGATGTCGGGAAATCTGTCGTGGTCACGCCTTGCCGTTTGTCTGTTTTCGAGCTTCCGGTACCTGCGGGCGACTGCGAAAATGCGGCGCCGGATCAACCGTTTGAGTATAGATGCGATCCGGGGTTTGTCGAATCGGCGCCGCTGGTGACAGCGTGCCAAATCGGCAGGCCTGTAGCATAATGACGGCCACTCGGGAAACGGGGAATCGCCATGAACCAGCCTGCCGCGAACGTGACCGGCCGCGAAAACCTGATTGCGCAGTTGCGCGAGCTGCTCGGCGAACGCGTGTCGACCAGCGCGTCGGTGCTCGAGCAGCACGGCCGCGGCGAGTCCTGGCATCCGTCCCAGCCGCCCGACGCGGTCTGTTTCGCCCGTTCGACCGACGAGGTCGCGGCGATCGTCAGGCTGTGCGCCGCGAGCGCGACGCCGATCGTCGCCTACGGCACCGGCACCTCGCTCGAGGGCCAGGTGCAGGCGGTCAATGGCGGCATCTGCATCGACTTGAGCCAGATGGACGAGGTGCTCGAGGTCAACGCCGAGGATCTCGATTGCCGCGTGCAGGCCGGCGTGACGCGGCGCGCGTTGAACCGCTACCTGCGCGACACCGGGCTGTTCTTCCCGGTCGATCCCGGCGCCGACACGTCGATCGGCGGCATGACCGCGACCCGTGCGTCGGGCACCAACGCCGTGCGCTACGGCACGATGCGCGAAAACGTGCTCGGCCTGACCGTCGTCACCGCCAGCGGCGAGGTGATCCGCACCGGCACCCGCGCGCGCAAATCCGCGGCGGGTTACGACCTGACCCGGCTGTTCGTCGGCTCCGAAGGCACGCTCGGCATCATCACCGAGGTTTGCCTGCGACTGTACGGCCTGGCCGAGACGATCTCGGCCGCGATCGTGAATTTTCCCGACATCCGCAGCGCCGCCGAGGCGACGATGCAAACGATCCAGCTCGGCATCCCGGTGGCGCGCATCGAGCTGGTCGAAACCGGTTACATCGAGGCTATCAACGCCTACAGCAAGACCGACTATCCCGAACTCGATACGCTGTTCCTCGAATTTCACGGCACGCCCGACGCGGTCGCCGAACAGGTGCGCCTGGTCGAGGAGATATCGCGCGACTTCGGCGCTACCGGTTTCCGGTGGGCCGAACGCGAGGAAGACCGCCAGCGCCTGTGGCGCGCGCGCCACGACGCCTACTACGCCGGGCTCGCGGTCCGACCGGGTTCGCGCGGCTACGTCACCGACGTCTGCGTGCCGATCTCGCGGCTCGCCGAGTGTATCGCCGAGACCCAGGCCGACGTCGCCGCGGCGGGCGTGTTCGCGCCGATCATCGGCCACGTCGGCGACGGCAATTTCCACGCGACGATTTTCATCGATCCGGATGACGAGGCCGAGTTCGAAAAGGCCCTGGGGCTCGACAAGCGCATGGTCGAACGCGCGCTGGCGATGGGCGGCACCTGCACCGGCGAGCACGGTATCGGCATCGGCAAACTCAAGCACATGCGCCGCGAACACGGCGACGGTGCGGTCGAGCTGATGCGGACGATCAAGCAAGCGCTCGACCCGCAAAACATCATGAACCCCGGCAAGGTCATCGACTGCTGAT
>JAHEKJ010000068.1:18768-20607 GCA_024638385.1 Gammaproteobacteria bacterium
GCCACTGAATTAGGGGGACAGTTTACCTGTTTACCGCAATTTAGTTTTTCTTCGCAACTGAATTAGGGTAGTCAGGTAAACTGTCCCCCTAATACGGGTCTTGTTCGAGGGCGAGGTTTTTGATGTGGCGCCTGAGCTCGGGGTAGAACTCGAGGAAGCCGTCGCGGATTTCACGCTGCTGGCGCTCGAGATCTTCGATCGCGTCGTAGAACCGATGGCGAAAGCGAATGCGACCGGCGACGCGATCGATTGCCTCGGCCACCGCGTCGCGTTCCCGGTATGAGCCGAACCAGTCGTGCTCGATCATGCGCCGGGCAACCCGGCGCATGCGCTCGCCGGGCATCAGCGGCCGGCCCTCGTGCAGGCGCGCGTACATCGCCGCAATCGCCGCGTCGGAGTCGCCGCCCTCGAGTTGCCGCCAATGGTTGATCAGCAGGTGATCGAAGTAGATGTCGAGTGCGATTCCGGCGAACCGCCGCCGCCGGCGGCTGAAGCGGCGTTTCATTTCTTTCACCAGCGGGTGCGCATCGGTGAAGCGGTCGACCGCGCGATGGTTGTCGAGTCCGGCGCGCACCGCCGGCGGCAGCGCGGCAACGTCGACGCCGCGGGCGAAGTCGCCGAGCAGGTTGCCGACCGTCGATTCGACCGTCGGCTGCGCCAACGCGAGGTGGGCGAAATGGTTCATGCCGCTACTATAAAGCAACGCGGCCGATAGCGACGATCGACAAAATCGATTTGCCCGCGGGCGAGCACTGCGGTTTAATTTCGACTCGATTCCGGCCCGGAGCACGATCATGTCGATATCCGTCATCGAAAACGACGCGCCGACGCCCGCCAGCGATCCGCACTACGAGCAACGCGTCGACCTCGCCGCGGCTTTTCGCTGGAGCGCGCGCCTCGGCCTGCACGAGGGCGTCGCCAACCATTTCAGCTACGCGGTCGACCCGAGCGGCAGTCGTTTCCTGATCAACCCCTTCGGGCGCCATTTTTCGACCATCCGCGCGAGCCAACTGCTGCTGCTCGACGCCCACGACGACGACACGATGAAGCGGCCCGGCGCGCCCGATCCGACCGCCTGGGCGATTCACGGCGCGATGCACCGCAATGCGCCGCAGGCGCGCTGCGTCATGCACCTGCATCCGAAGTACGCGACCGTGCTCGCGTCGATCGACGCCGACGGCCTGCCGCCGATCGACCAGAACACGATGCGGTTCTTCGGTCGCGTCGCGCTCGACGACGGCTTCGGCGGCATGGGGCTCGGCGACGAGGCCGAACGGCTGACGACCCGGCTCGGCGACGGCCGCGTGCTGCTGATGGGCAACCACGGCGTCATGACGGTCGGCGAGTCGGTCGCGCGCGCGTTCGACGAGCTCTACTATTTCGAACGCGCCTGCGAGACCTACATTACCGCGCTCGCCACCGGCAAGCCGCTGCGCGTGGTCGGCGACGAGATCGCCGAGACCACCGCGCGGCAGTGGGAGGATTACATGGACCGGGTCGGCCTGTGCGACGCGCACCTCGCCGAGATCAGGGCGATCCTCGACCGCGAGGAGCCCGACTACAAGCTCTAGCGGCGGCGTTTCGCGAGGATACCGTCGCTGAAAAGCGCTCGCTTTACGTCCCGGCATGTCGTCAGGCGGGGGGCGGGTAATGCCCTTCTCCCGGCTTTCGCCCAGCCGGTTCGCATGGCCCACTTCCGGTTTTCGCGCTAATATCCCCCGGATCGCTGTATCGGAGAGGCAATCTTCACATGGAGGACCGCCTGCCACGCAAACTAGCCGTCATCCTGTATGCGGATGTCGCCGGATACAGCCGTTTGACCGGGAACGACGAGGATGC
>JAHEKJ010000069.1 GCA_024638385.1 Gammaproteobacteria bacterium
GGCGCGGCCAGGCCGAGCGCGGTCGCGCGCCGGATAAACTCGCGCCGATCGAGCTTGCCGTCTCGAACCGCTCTTTCGAGATCTTTGATGTTCGCCATGATGTTGCTCCTCGGTTTGTCTGTTTATATTCTGCTATTTTTTTGCGCGACCAGGGCCCGTCGATGGCTTCGACCGGCTGGTTAGCAATTGAGCATTTGTAACACGATTCTAAGCAAATTGCCATTTAGCCGGGGGTCGGCGCAGCGAGCCCGCGGCGCGGAATCTACGCGGCTTCGATCTCGCGCTTGCGACGCCCGACATACTCGCGCAGCGCCTCGTCGATCGCGGGATCGACGGCCGGTTGCCGGTAGTCGCCGAGCAGCTGCTTCCAGATCGCGTTGGCGCGGACGTCGCTCGTGATCGCGCCGGCTTCGAGCCAGGTTTCGTAGTTGCTCCAGTCCGACAGCAGCGGCGCATAGAAGGCGTCTTCGTAGCGTGTCATCGTGTGCGGGCTGCCGAAAAAATGCCCGCCGGGGCCGACCTCGGCGATCGCGTCGAGCGCCAGCGTGTCGGCATCGACGGCGAAAGGTTCGAGGCTCGCCGCGACCATTTGCAGAATCTCGGCGTCGATGATCAGTTTCTCCAGCGACGCGGTCAGGCCGCCGTGCAGCCAGCCGGCGGCGTGCTTGATCATGCTCGCCTGCGCGCCGATCGCGCCCCACAGCGACAGGCAGCTCTCGTAGGCGGCCTGCGCGTCGGGCGCGTTGGCGGCGTTGACGTTGCTCGAGCGCAGCGGCACGCCGAGGCGGCGAGCGAGCTGCCCCGAGGCCTGTGCCGCCTGCAGGTATTCGGGCGTGCCGAAGGCCGGCGAGCCGGTTTTCATGTCGACATTCGACGTGAACGCGCCGTACAGCACCGGCGCGCCGGGGTGCACGATCTGGGTCAGCGCGATGCCGGCCATCGCCTCGGCATGTTGCAGCGCGAGGCTGCCGGCCAGCGTCACCGGCGCCATCGCACCGGCCAGCGTGAACGGCGTGACCGCGACCGCCTGGCCGAACTCGGCCATCGCGATCAGGCCTTCGGCCATCGGGATATCGAGCTGCAGCGGGGTGTTGGTATTGATGATGCCGCACAGCGCCGGCGTCGCGATCAGTTCATCGGTCGTCAGCTCGAGACTGATCGCGGCCATCTCGATCGCGTCGAGCGATTGTGCGCGGCCCATGGTCCACGGCACCCAGTTCTTGTCGAGCAGCGTGCATTCGGCGTAAAACAGGTCGAGGTGGCGGCTCGCGGCCGGCAGGTCCATCGCCTCGAAGCCGCCGCCGCCCTCCTGGTGCAGGATGTCGAGGCTTTGCACGAGACGGATGAAATCGCATTGCTCGGCGTGCGTGCCGTTACGGCGGCCGCCGTCGAGATCCATGACGTAGGCCGGGCCGCCGACCGATGCGAAGCTCGCGTGGCCGTCGCCGAGGCGCAGGTTCCTGTCCGGGTTGCGCGCGCGCAGGCCGAAGCTCGACGGCGCGCTGGCGAGCAGCGATTGCAGCAGCTCGGGGTCGAAGCGCACGCGCCGCGATTCGGCGTCGACGTCGCAGCCGGCGCCGGCGTAGAGCCGCCGCGCGTCGGCCGACAGTACGAGCATGCCGATGTCGCGCAGGATCTGTTCACCGGCGACGTGAATCTGCTCGACCTGGTCCGCCGACAGCAGCTCGAACGGCGGATGGCGGTAACGCAGCGGCCGCCATCGCGGCTGCTGCAGGCGTCCCGGCTGGCGCGACTTGCGCGCGCCGCGGCGGCGGGTCCGGCGGGTCATGATCCAGCCTCCGCGATCGCGGGTTGCAGCGGGACGCGTTCGCGTCGCGGCGCGAGCGTCGCCGGGTCTTCACCGAATTCGCGCGCGAAGCGGTGCCCGGCGTAAACCGCGTCGGCGATGCTCGACGGCACCAGGCAGTCGCCGATCCGGGTCGCCGCGGCGTCGAGATCGTGGAACAGGGCATCGACCGGCTCGCGCCCGGTCACGAGCAGCAGGCTGGAAAAATCGTCGCATTGTTCGGCGCCCGTGTAGACGCATTCGCTGACGATGCGACCCGGGTCGATGCGTTTCAGTTGCCGGCCGAAGCGGGCGTCGATGCCGAGTTCGAGCAGGCGCCGCTGGATGAATGCCTGCTCGTCGGTCATCTCGGTCCAGGCCGAGATCATCGTCGCCGGCGTGAACAGGCGCACGCGTCGGCCGTCGCGCAGCAACCGTTCGGCCAGCGCGCCGGCCATGAAGTAGTGCTCGTCGTCGTAGATCAATACGTCGCCGCCGGGATCCTGGCCGGCAAACAGGTCGTCGGGCGTCAGCACCCTCGCATCCGGATCGATTGCGAGCGGCCAGCGCACCGTCGCGCCCTGACCGTCGCGGCGCCAGCGGCTGCCGGTCGCCAGCACGACCGCGTCGGCGCCGAATTCGCGCAGGTCCGCGGCGCCGAGTTCGCTGTCGAGATAGATTTCGACGTTACCCATCTGCGCGAGCCGCTGCGCCCGGTAGTCGCGCACGCGAATCCATTGTGCGAGCCCGGGCAGACTCGATTCCGCGAGCAGGCGACCGCCGAGTTCGGCGCCGGCCTCGGCCAGCGTGACGCGGTGCCCGCGGCCGGCCAGCGCGAGCGACGCCTCGAGCCCGGCCGGGCCGCCGCCGACGACGAGGAAGGATCGACGATCCCGCGCCGGGGGAATCGTTTCGGGGTGCCAGCCGCGGCGCCATTCCTCGCCGATCGTCGGATTTTGCGTGCAGCGCAGCGGCGAGGCCTCGTTGTTGGCCGCGCGACAGATATTGCAGCCGATGCATTCGCGAATTTCATCCTCGCGGCCCTGGTCTATCTTGCGCGGTAGAAACGGGTCGGCGATCGACGGCCGCGCCGCGCCGATGAAATCCTGCACGCCGCGGCGGATTTGCGCGACCATCGTATCGGGCGAGGTAAAGCGGCCGACGCTGACGACGGGCTTCGACGTCAAATCCTTGATGCCGGCGGCGAAGCGTTCCTGGAAACCCTCCGCGGAAAAGCGCGAACTGCACGAATCGTTGCCGAGAAATCCGCCGAGCGCGATATCCCACAGGTCGGGCAGTTCGCCGAGGTATTCGATCACGCGGCGGCCATCGCCGTCGCGGCTGACGCCGGACTCGCCGTGCAGTTCGTCGATCGCGAGCCGCACCGCGACCGCGCAGCTTTCGCCGACGGCTTCGCGGGTATCCTCGGTGAGTTCTCGCAACAGGCGCGCGCGATTCTCGAGCGATCCACCGTAGGCGTCGCGACGCTGATTCGCCAGCGGCGACAGGAACTGAAAGGGCAGGTAGTCATGGCCGGCGTAGACGTAGACGATGTCGAAGCCGGCGTCGCGGGCGCGCAGCGCCGCGTCACGGTGCCAGCGGCGGAAGGCGGCGATATCGTCGAGGTCCATCGCGCGCACCTGGTTGGGTCCGAAGTACTTGCTGGATCCCGCGCTCGGCGCGAGCGCGATTTCGCGCGTGCCGCGATTGTTCGAATGATAGCCGCCGTGCCACAGTTCGATGCCGACGAGCGCGCCGTGGGCGTGGATCGCGGCCGCGGTCTGCGCGAGCTGATCGGCATCGGCGTCGTCCCACAGGCTGAGAAACGCATACGGCGTCTCGTCCGAGCTCGGATGAATCGAACAGTACTCGGTGCAGACGACGCCCCAGCCGCCCTCGGCCTTCATCGCTCGCAACGCGCGGCCGGCATTCGGGCGGGCGTTGCCCATGCCCGTCGCGTGGGGTGTCTGGTAGAACCGGTTGGGCGCCGTTACCGGACCGATCGGCACCGGTTCGAACAGAATATCGTAACGGGAATTCCGGGACATCGCGTGATCTCCGGGTTCGAAGACTCTTGTTGAACGATCGTACAATAAGAGCTATGCTGACGCAATTCGAAATTTCGTTGCAGGGTGATGCATGGCTGCCGATCCGAAATCCGCCCGCTACCGACGCAAGACGGCCGCCGCGCGGCGCGAGGAACTGATCGCCGCCGGTATCGCCTGTCTCGGCCGTGGCGGCATGGCCGGCTTCACGATCGACGAAATTTGCCGCGAAGCCGGCGTCTCGCGCGGGCTGATCAACCATCATTTCGACAGCAAGGAAGACCTGCTGCTGCAGATCTACGCCGACATGACGCAACATCTCGTCGACGAAACCTCGGCCGCCGACCCGCGCCTGCGCCTGGCGACGATCATCGACGCGAGTTTCGACGAGCGCAGCTTCGATCGCAACAACCTGCGCGCATGGTTGTCGGTCTGGGGCCAGGTGCCGAGTCAAGCGAAGCTCGGCGCACTGCACCGCGAACGTTATCGCCACTACCTCGCGCGGATAGAGGACGCAATTCGGGCAGTCGCACGCGACGATCGAATCGAACTCGAGCCGACCCGCGTCGCACGTCAGCTGATCGCTTTGATCGATGGCCTTTGGCTCGAGCATTGCCTCGACGCCGACGGCCCGCCGCTGGCCGAGGCGCGTGCAGATTGCCTCGGTTTTCTGCGTCGTCACGGGATCGAAGTCGCGCTTGCGGATTCATCGCCGCCTCGCCGGAGCAGGGCATGAGCGCGCGCACCGGCAGCCTCGGCGCCGCGCTCGCCTCGTCGTGGGCGCTGCTGCTCGGCTTCGGCATCCTGATGCTCGGCGACGGACTGCAGGGCACGTTGTTGCCGCTGCGCGCCGATCTCGAGGGCTTCGCCGCGACCCTGACCGGACTGGTCATGTCGACGTTCTACGTCGGTTTCCTGCTCGGCTCGCTGCTGACGCCGCGGATCACGGCCCGGGTCGGGCACATTCGCGTGTTTGCCGCCTTTGCCGCGCTCGCGTCGGCCGCGGTCCTCGTGCACGCCGTGTTCGTCACCGCGGCGGTATGGATCGTGATGCGTTTCGTCAGCGGCTTCTGTTTCGCCGGGCTCTATATCGTCGCCGAGAGCTGGCTCAACGAGCGCGCCAGCAACGAAAATCGCGGCCAGCTGCTGTCACTGTACATGGTCGTGACTTACGTCGGCGTCGCCGCCGGGCAGCTGCTGCTGAACCTCGGCGCGCCCGGCGAATTCCAGCTGTTCGTGCTGGTGTCGGTGCTGATTTCGATCGCGGTCGTGCCGTTGCTGCTGGCGGCCGGCTCGCCGCCGGCGTTCGCCGGCGCCGAGCGCATCAGCCTCGGCGAACTCTTCCGCCTGACGCCGCTCGGCCTCGTCAGCATGTTCGTCGTCGGCCTCGTCACCGCGACCTTTTTTGCACTGGCGCCGATTTACGCCCAGCGACTCGGCCTCGGCATCCGCGACATTTCCTATTTCATGACCGCCGCGGTCGTCGGTACGATCGTGCTTCAGGGTCCGATCGGCTACCTTTCGGACAAGTTCGACCGGCGCCTGGTTTTGACCGTCGTGACGCTGCTGACCGCGCTCGCCGCGGCCGCGTGCGTGCCGGCGACGGAAATCTCGATGACGTGGCTGTTCGCCGCGGTCGCGCTGTTCGGCGGGCTCGCGTTTCCGCTGTACTCGGTCTGCATCGCCTACGCCAACGATCATCTCGAACCGAGCCAGATGATCGCCGCGAGCGGCGCGCTGGTGCTGATCGGCGGGCTCGGCGCGGTCAGCGGGCCGGTCGCGATCGCGGCGTTGATGGACCACTTCGGCGACGCCGCGCTGTTCTGGTCGATCGCGGCGCTGCACGGCCTGACCGGGCTGTTCGCGATCTACCGCATGTTGACGAGCGCGCCGGTGCCGATGGAGCGCCAGGGGCAAAGCACCGCGACCGCGGTGCATCCGTCGGGGTCGGCGATCGATTCGGTGCAGTACTGCGCGCTGCAGGAATACCTGGCCGCGCACGGCGCGGCGCCGGCGCCCGAATATCCTGACGCGAAACAGCGCGACTGACCGCCTTTGCGATTGCCCCGGGACGGCCAGACCGTGGCTGCGGTGATGCTCAGGGTACGTGGATCCGGGGATCTTTCTCGCCGAGCTTTTCGTAGCCGCGTAAAATCTTCTGCGCCTCGCGCTCGGCTTCCTCGAGCTGCTCGAGCGTCAGGTGGCAGGCGATCTGGTGGCCGTCTCTGAGTTCGATGATCGGCGGCGTTTTCAGCTCGCAGGTGCCCTCGATCGCCATCGGGCAGCGATTGAAGAACGGGCAGCCGCGCGGCGTGATTTCGACGCCGCGGGCGATGCCGACCGCCATCTCGCGCTTCTTCATCGTGTCCTCGAGCCAGCCGATGCGCATTTCCGGCACCGAGCTGATCAGCAGCCGCGTGTACGGGTGGAACGGCGGTTCGAGCACCTCGTCGGTCGGGCCCTGCTCGACGATGCGGCCGGCGTAGAGCACGACGATCTCGTCGGCGAACGACGCCACCGTCGACAGGTCGTGGCTGATGAAGACGAAAGACACGCCGGTCTCGTCGCGCAGCTTGGTCAGCAAGCGGATCACGTTGGCGCCGACGATGCTGTCGAGCGCGGAGGTGACCTCGTCGCAGAGCATGACCTCGGGACTCGCCGCGAGCGCGCGGGCGAGGTTGATGCGCTGCTTCTGGCCGCCGGATAGCTCCATCGGGAAACGGCTGGCGAAGGCCGGCGGCAGCTCGACCAGGTCGAGGATCTCGGCGACCTTTTCGCGCTTTTTCTTGCCGCGCAGGCCGTGGTAGAACTCGAGCGGGCGGCCGATGATGTGGCCGATCTGCTGCTTCGGATTCAACGCGGTATCGGCCATCTGGAACACGAACTGGACTTTCTGCAGCTCGTCGAGCTGGCGGTTTTTCAGCGCGCCTTCGAGTTTCTTGCCGTCGAGGATGATGTCGCCGCGCGCCGGCGGCAGCATGCCGGCCATGACCCGCGCGAGCGTCGACTTGCCGCAGCCGGACTCGCCGATGACGCCGACGACGTGGCCGTTCATGACCTTGAGGTTGATGTCCTTCAGGATCGGAATTTTCGGTTCGCCGTCGACGATGCCGCCGTAGCCCGCGGTCAGGTCCTTGACCTCGAGGTTGGCGACGACGCGATCGTGGTCGCCGCTGACCGCGACGCCCTGGCCGGCCGCGGGTTTCGGCCGCACCGCGTCCATCAGGCGCCTGGTATAGGCGTGCGTCGGCCGGTTGATGATCTGGTCGGCGGTACCCTGTTCCATGATTTCGCCGCCGTAGAGCACGACGATATGGTCCGCGACCTGGGCGACGACGGCGAGGTCGTGGGTGACGTAGATCGCGGCCGAATTCTGTTCCCGGATGACCTTCTTGAACGCCTTCAGCACCTCGATCTGCGTGGTCACGTCGAGCGCGGTGGTCGGCTCGTCGAGCACCATCAGGTCGGGCTTGCCGCACAGCGCCATCGCCGCCATCAGCCGCTGCAGCTGTCCGCCCGAGACCTGGTGCGGGTAGCGCCGGCCGATGCGGTCGGCGTCGGGCAGCTCGAGCGCGTGGTAAAGCTCGATCGCGCGCTCGTTGGCCTGTTCCTGGGTCAGCCGGCCGTGCAGTACCGCGGCCTCGGTGACCTGCTCGTTGATCGTGATCGCCGGGTTGAAGGTCGCCGCCGCGCTCTGCGCGAGGTAGGCGACGTTGCCGCCACGCAGGTCGCGCTGCGCCACGGGTTCCATCGTCAGCACGTCGTTGCCGTAGAGCCGGCACTCGCCGCCGGCGAAATACAGCCCGGGCTTGGTATAGGCCAGCGTCGCCAGCGAGATCGTCGTCTTGCCGGAACCGGACTCGCCGATCAGCGCGACGACCTCGCCCTTGTGGACGTCGAAGCTGACGCCCTTGACGATCTTGACCTCGTCGCCGTCGTCGTTTTTCGCGCTGATGCGCAGGTCTTCGATTTCGAACAGCTTTTCTTTTTCCATGACGCTACACCATTTTCTTCGCGAGGCTGCCGCCGGACTTGGCGGAAATGTCGTCGACGATCAGATTGACCGCGATCGTGAACGACGCGATCGCGAACGCCGGCCAGATCGCCGCCCATGAACCGTAGGTCAGGCCCTGGAGGTTCTCGCGTACCATGCTGCCCCAGTCCGACGCCGGCGGCTGCACGCCGAGGCCGAGGAACGACAGGCTCGAGATGAACAGCACGACGAAGACGAGGCGCAGGCCGAAGTCGGTCGCCAGCGGCATCGCCGCGTTCGGCAATACCTCGGACTTGATGATCCACCAGATGCCTTCGCCACGGGTCTGTGCGGCCTCGACGTAATCCTGCACCATGATGTCGAGCCCGAGCGCGCGCGCGATGCGGAATACGCTGGTCGCGTAGATCACCGCCGCGGTGCCGATCAGGATCGGGATCGACGAGCCGAGCGCGGCGATCACGATCAGGCCGAGCATGATCGTCGGCAGCGCCAGGATCGCGTCGTTGACGCGGCTGATCGCCATGTCGATCCAGCCGCCCTTGACCGCGGCGAGGATGCCGAGCGTGATGCCCATCAGGTAGGCGAGCAGGGTCGCCGCGAGCGAGATGCCGATCGTGTTGCGCGCGCCGAACAGGACCCGCGAGTAGGTGTCGCGGCCGAGGTAGTCGGTGCCGAGATAAAAAGTGCCGTACTCGCCCGAGTAGGCGTCGAGAAAGCTGTCGTCGCCCTCCATGTCCATTTCGTGAAAAGGCGCGATGCTCGGGCCGATGACGCAGATGATCAGCCAGAACACGACCACCGCGGCCGCGCAGTAGCCGACCCAGGACAGGCGGAACTTGCGTTTCGGCGGCGCGTCGGGCAGTTCCGCGAACGCGTCGAGTTCGGCGAGGACCTCTTCTTCTTTCTTGCCGGCAGTTTCTTCAACCATGGTTCGATTCTCCTCGCTCACTTCGGGTTGCGCAGGCGCGGGTTCGATACGATCGAACCGATGTCGGCCAGCAGTATCAGCACTACGTAGGTCGCGCAGAAAATCATCGCGCAGGCCTGCACCAGCGGCAGGTCGCGCGTCTGCACGCCATCTATCATCAGCTTGGCGAGGCCGGGGTAGGCGAAGATCGTCTCGACGATGACGACGCCGCTGACGAGGTAGGCGAGATTCAGCGCGATGACGTTGATGATCGGGCCGATCGCGTTGAAGAACGCGTGGCGCAGGATGATTCGACCCCGGGGGACGCCCTTCAGGATCGCCATCTCGATATAGGGCGAACTCATGACATTGAGAATGCCGGCGCGCGTCATCCGAATCATTTGTGCCGAGACGACGATGACCAGCGTGATCAGCGGCATTGCCAGCGCCCCCAGCAACTCGAGGAAAGTCTCGTCACCGGTCATGTAGGCGGTCGACGGCAGCCACTGAAGCTCGACCGCAAGCACGAGCACGGCGATCGTGGCGATAAAGAATTCCGGTACCGAAATCGTGGCCAGGGTGCCGAAGGTAATGATGCGGTCGAGCCAGGTACCGGGACGCATAGCCGCCCACAACCCCAGCGCGATCGATATCGGGATCGAAATCGCGGCCACCCATCCCGCCATCATCACCGTGTTGCCGAGGCGGCCGCCGATCAGGCTCGAGATCGATGCGCCACCGGCCTTGGAGGTGCCGAGATCGCCGGTCATCATGTCGCCGAGCCAGCCGAAATACTGGATATAAAGCGGCTGATCCATGCCGAGTTCCTTGCGCAGCGCGGCGAGGGTCTCGGGCGTCGCGCTTTGCCCCAGTACGATTTGCGCGACGTCGCCCGGCAGCCAGCTCGTCATCAGGAATACGATTACCGACACCACCAGCAAAGTAGCCAGACCTATCCCGATCCGCTGCAATACCATTCGCATCATCATCTTGAAGTTCCCCCTTTACCCGTAACTTTTTACTTGTTCGCTGGTGGCAGTCCAATTCGGCGATCCCGTCCGAATTTCCCGGCGTCGAAAACCAGGAGGCCTGTATAAAATGACTTTATACAGGCCTCGCGATGGTTTCCTTGAGCGTTGATCTAGGCCAGCCAGACGTATTCAGGCCATTCAGACCCTCCGACCTGGCCCGTGGGTACCTGCGGTATGCCCATGATGTTGTTGGCGATGCCGTCATTGACGTTGGAAAACGCCGGAATCACCATGCCACTCTCGTTGTGAACCAGGGTTTGCATTTCACAGTAGTACTGGTGACGTTTGACCGGATCGGTTTCCGCGAGCGACAGTTTCAGCAATTCGCCCATGCGCGGGTTGTTCCAGTAGGTATCGTTCCACGCGGCACCCGGTGCAAACTGGATCGCGAGCTGCGAATTCGCGGTCGGGCGCATATTCCACGAAACCACGTTGAGCGGTTCCTTCATCCAGACCGCGCCCCAGTAGCCGTCGGTCGGCACTTTCTTCAACTTCAGGTCGAAGCCGATCTTGGCGCAGTTGGCCTGGGCCAGCAGGCAAGCGTCCTCGATGCCGGACAAGACCGGCGCGACGTAGAGCTCGGCCGACGAGTAGCCCGATTTCTTGAAGTGGAACTTGGCCTTGTCCGGATCGAACGGTCGGATCGGCAGTTCACTACAATAATCGGCGCCGTGCGCGATCGCGATCGGGGTATCGTTGCCGAGCGTGCCCTTGCCCTTGAGGATGCGCTTGACGATGCGTTCCCGGTCCTGGATGAATTTCATGCCGAGGACGAAGTCGTCGTTGCTGCCGGGCTCGGAGTTCTTCAGGCAGCAGATGCCCATCTGCAGGCCTGCCGGAATCGACAGCAGCGTAGCGGTGCTGGAACTTTCGATCTGTCGGAACGCCTGGGGATCGACCTGCGCGATGATTTGCATATCGCCGGCAAGCAATGCATTGACGCGCGCCACCGGATCGGTGATCGCGGTAATTTCGACCGCATCGAGATTGGGTCCGTCGCGGAAGTAGTTGTTGTTCCTGACGTGAACCGACTTCACCCCGGGCTGGAACGATTCCATCACGAAGGGACCGGTGCCGATACCGTCGCCGGTGGAACCCTGCTGCACGACCTTGGCCTGGTACAGGCCCATGAGTACGGGCAAATCGGCGTTCGGCGAACTCAGGATCGCCTTGACTTCCATCGGGCCGGTTTTTTTCCATTCCGACACCGAGGCCAGCACCGATTTGATGACCGACTTGGAATCCTCGCCCTGGTGGCGCTTCATGCTGTATACCACGTCGTCCGCGGTCAGTTTCTTGCCGTCGTGGAAGGTGACGCCCTTGCGGATCTTGAAGGTCCACTCGGTCGCGTTCGAATTGGGCTCGAAAGATTCGGCTAGGTCGGGATTGGCCACCAGGCCTTCGCCGATCTGGCACAGGCTGTTATAGGTCGCGCGGCCGCGGGTATAGTCGATGGTCGACGTGAACACGACCGGGTCGAGCTGATCGTCGGGGCCGTGCAGGTTGGACGCCATACGCAGCGAACCGCCTCTTTTCGGCGTCGCCGCGAGGACTTTCTTGCCGCCGGTCAGCAGTTGCTCGGCCACGGTCAGCGTAAGGCCGGTGACCATCGCCAGCTTGAGCGCGTCGCGGCGCGTTACCTTACCACTGCCGCCCTGGACCATTTTATCGACCAGGTCGCGATCGGCCTGGGTCAAATCCTTGAACTTCAGCGCGGATTTGGGTGAAGTATCGTCTTTCATTGTCACTCCTCGGGTTGAATGTTTCTAGTCGTTATCGGGGATCGGTCGGGCTGAACGCAGCCGCGCGAATGCGGGAATGGTTGCGGTTGTCGAGAGCCTTGCTTGGCCGGTCCTTAGTTTTATTGACAACATAGAGTAAAGGGAGTGCCATTTATTGTCAAAATGCGACGCGGCGGCGACTACGGGTCTCGATGAAAGGGGGGTGATATCGCCACGGGATTCGGCTAGAGTAGCGCGCTAATCCAGCCCTGAAACCGCCCGGAGCTCCCGTGTACAAGACGCTCGCCACGATCGTCTCGATTCTGTTGAGTTACGGCCTGCTGCTGCTGGCCAACGGCCTGTTCGCGACCCTGCTCGGCGTACGCACCCAGGTCGAGGGCTTTTCGTCGGGCCTGACCGGCCTGATCGTCGCGGCCTACTTCAGCGGGCTGCTGCTCGGCGGCCTGTTCGCCGCGGCGATCGTCACCCGCGTCGGTCACATTCGCTCGTTTGCCGCGTTCGCGTCGCTGATGTCGGTATCGGCGTTGATGCATCCGATCTTCGTCGACGCCTATGCGTGGATGGCGTTCCGGATGGTCGCCGGCTTTTGCATGGCCGGCATGATCATGGTCACCGAGAGCTGGCTCAACGAGGCGGCGAGCAACAAGACTCGCGGCAAGGTCTTGTCGATCTACATGATCACGAACTATTTCGCCGCGGGTTGCGGCAACTTTTTATTGATCACCGGCGACCCTTCCGAGTTCGGGTTGTTCAGCCTGGCCTCGATCGTGTTCTCGCTGGCGCTGCTGCCGGTGCTGCTGACCCGCGCCAAGGCGCCGGTGCCGGTGCACGCCGAGCGCATGCACGTCTGGGAGCTTTACCGCATCGCGCCGCTCGGGGTCGTCGGCGTGTTTTGCTGCGGCCTCGTCAACGCGAGCATCAACGGCCTCGGCTCGGTGTTCGCCGCTAACGTCGGCTTCACCGCGACGCAGTTGTCGACCTTCATGGCGATCCTGGTCATGAGCGGCCTGCTGCTGCAGTGGCCGGTCGGGCTGCTGTCCGACCGCATCGGACGCGGCCCGTTGCTGGTCTACATCCCGCTGGTAGTGGCGATGGCTGCGATCTGGCAACTTTTCGCGGAAGGTTTCGTACCGGTCCTGGTCGGCGCCGGATTTCTCGGCGCGTTCGTGTTCACGCTGTACTCGCTGGCGGCCGCCACCGCCAACGACCGGATCTCGTCGGATCAACGCGTGCAGGTGGCCGGCGCGTTGCTGATCACCTACGGCGCCGGCGCGGTGATCGGTCCGATCATCGCGGGCCAGTTCATGGGCCTGCTCGGTCCGCAGGGGTTATTCTTCTATATCGCGCTGATCGAACTGGTGCTGTGCGCGTTCTCGATCTTCACCCGCAAGCGACGCGTCGGCAGCCCCGAGAAGCGCAAACCCTTCGTCGTCATGCCGGCGGCCCAGGCGACGTCGAACCAGCTTTACGTGTCCGCGCACGACGAAAAACCCGACCACGTCGAGTTTCGCATCCCGCGCGAGGATCTCGTTCCCGAGGCGCGCGCCGCGGCCGACGCCGAGCGCCGCGAGCCGACGCTCGACGGGGAACCGCCGGCCGCGGACGAGCGCCAGGAGCCGAAGCTATAGCCCGCGGAGCGCGCGGATGACGCGGGCCGCGAGGGATCTCGAGGTCAACCATCGAAGGATCTGGCTGCTGGCCGGGCCGATCATCCTGTCGAACGTCTCGGTGCCGCTGGTCGGCGCGGTCGATACCGCGGTCGTCGGCCACCTGCCGGGACCCGAGGCGATCGGCGCGGTGGCGCTCGGCGCGCTGATCTTCAGTTTTCTCTACTGGGGCTTCGGCTTCCTGCGCATGGGCACGACCGGCTTCGTCGCCCGCGCCTATGGCGCCGGCGACTGGCAGTTGCTGGCGGACACCCTGCTGCGGGTCATGATTCTCGCGCTGGGTCTCGGCGTGCTGACGATCGCGCTCGGCTGGCCGCTGACCGATTTCGCGCTCTACCTGCTCGACAGCAGCGCCGAGGTCGAATCGCTGGCCGCCGATTACGCGCATATCCGCATCTGGAGCGCGCCGGCGGTGCTGTGCGTATACGCCTTCACCGGCGTCTTCATCGGCCTGCACGACACGCGCTCGGCATTCGTGTTGCAGCTCGTCCTGAACCTCGTCAACGTCGCGCTCGACCTGCTGTTCGTACTCGGCTTCGGCTGGGGCGTCGACGGCGTCGCGCTGGCGTCGGTGATCGCCGAGTACGTCGCGCTGGGTCTCGGAATCTACCTGTTGCGCTTCCGGCTGCGCCAGGCCTTCGCCGGTTTCGAGCGCGCACGCCTGCTCGATCGCGCCGCGCTCGCGCTGCTGTTTACCGCCAACGCCAACATTTTCGTGCGCACGCTGTGCCTGCTGTTCGCATTCAGCTATTTCACCGCGATGGGCGCGAAGCAGGGCGAGGTCATTCTCGCCGCCAACGCGATCCTGATGCACCTGCAAAGTTTCGTCGCGCACGGCCTCGACGGTTTCGCCCACGCGGTCGAGGCGCTGGCCGGCAGCGCCTACGGTGCCGGTCGCCGGGATCGTTTTCGCCGCGCGGTGCGCCTGACGAGCCTGTGGGGCGTCGGCGTCGCGTTGCTGGCCGGCGCCGTCTACGCGGTCTTCGGCGAAGCCATCGTCGGTTTGTTCACGAGTATCGACGCGGTTGCCGACGCGGCGCTGGTCTACCTGCCGTGGATGATCGTCGCGCCGCTGGTCTCGGTCTGGAGCTTCCAGCTCGACGGAATCTTCATCGGTACCGGGCACACGCGCGAGATGCGCAACGCGATGCTGGTGTCGCTCGCGGCCTATCTCGCGTTCGTCGAATGGAGCCTGCCGGCGCTGGGCAACCACGGCCTGTTCCTCGGCCTGATGGCGTTCATGTTGTTTCGCGCGGCATCGCTGCTATTCTACTTTCGCGGCATCGAGTTGGCGATGCGCACGAGAGGCGAGACGGCCCGGTGAATCCGATCATCATCCTGTGGGCGCATCCGCGTTCGATGTCGACCGCGATCGAGCGCGTGATGCGCGAACGCGGGGATTTCGACTGCCTGCACGAACCGTTTCTGCACTATTACTATCTCGACAAGTCCGGCAAGCCGTTGCCGCATTTCGATTCCGAGGCGGGCCACCCGTCGAGCTACGCCGGCACGCGTGAATTGATTCTGGAGCGCGCCGCGCAGCGGCCCGTGTTCGTCAAGGATATGAGCTATTACGTCATGCCCGAGCTGCTCGACGACGTCGAATTCTGCCGCCGCGTACGCCATTGCTTCCTGATTCGCGATCCGCTGCGCGCAATTCTGTCTTACTATCGCCTCGACCCCGCGGTCAGCCTCGACGAGATCGGCATCGAGGCGCAGTGGCGACATTTCAGCGGTTTGCGCGAATTCGGCATCGCCAACAGCCTGGTGCTCGAGGCCGAGGCCGTGCAGCGCGATCCGGGGAGCGTGATCGGCCGGTTCTGGCGTTCGCTCGGACTCGATTATCTCGGCGATGCGCTGTCGTGGCAGCGCGGCGTGATTCCCGACGACTGGCAATCCGTCGAAGGCTGGCATCGCGACGTGCGCGATTCCGACGGCATTCGCGCGCCCGACGAGGATTCGGAGCAGGCCGGCGAGGATTTTGCCGAGGCCGTCGCGGCGGCGCCGCAATTGCGCGAATTCCTCGAACACCATCGGCCGTTCTACCAGCGCCTGCAGCAATACAGTATTACCCGGGACACGCCCGATGCGTAGGTTCGAACCGCGCCAGCGTTTCCTGCTCGGCGCGCTCGCGCTCGGGCACCTCAGCAACGACTGGGTCGCCGGCACGCTGTGGCTGCTGGCGCCGGCGATCGCCGCGAGCATGGGGCTGGGTCCCGCCGAGATCGGCCTGATCCTGACCGTCAACGGCATCGGCGCGGGGCTCGCCTACATCCCGGCCGGCATCTGGTCGGATCGCTCGTCGCGGCCAGGCCTGCTGATGCTGCTGAGCTTCTGGTGGGTCGCGCTCGGTTACCTGTCGGCGACGCTGGTGCCGGGCTTCTGGGCGGTGACGCTGCTGCTCGCCGTCGGCGTCATGGGCGACGCCTTCTGGCATCCGGTCGCGACCGGCACGCTGGTCAAGGCGATGCCCGGGCGGCGCGCGCAGGTGCTCGGCATCCACGCGATCGGCGGCAGCATCGGCGCCGAGGTGCTGGCGCCGCTGTCGACCGGCTTCCTGCTCGGTTATTTCGAATGGCAGACCGCGCTGCAGATCCTGCTGTTGCCGGTAGTGGCGATGGGAATCCTGTTCGTCCCGGTGGCGCTGAAAATAGGCCGCGAGCATCCCGGGCGGGCGCAGCCCATCGATTTCGCCGGCATGCTGCGCGACTGGTCGCGGCCGATGGGGCTCGCGCTGATCGCGATGATGATCCTCTACAACATGGCGCTGATCGCGCAGCTGGCGATGGCGCCGCTGTATTTCCAGCAGGTACACGGCCTTTCGCCGTTTCACGCCGGCGCAATTTTCGCCGTCATCCTCGTCATCGGCTCGCTGCTACAGCCTTGGCTCGGCAAGCGGTCGGATACCCGCGAGCGCAAGCCGATGGTGCTGATGCTGCTGTTCGCGGCCGCGTTCTTCGCGCTGTTCGCCGGCCTCGCCGATTCGCTGACCTGGGCGCTGCTCGGGCTGCTGCCGTCGATCGCGATCCTGACCGGCGTGCGCCCGGTGATCCTCGCCGCGGCGGTCGAGTACTCGGGCAAGTCCGAATCGACCACGCTCGGCGTGGTCTTCACCGTGCTCGACGGCGTCGGCATGGCCGGCGCGCTCGCCGCCGGCCTGGTCGGCGAAATCGAGCTGGCGTATGCCTTCGTTCTCGGCGCGATGCTCGCGCTGGCGGCGGGACTGGTTTGCATCTTCCTGCATTTTCCGCGCGGCGTGATCGCCACCGAACCGTCGGTGTCGCCGGTCGCTAGCCCAGCCGATCCCTGATGATCGCCCACAGTTCGGGACGGTGAGCCTCGACCTCGTCGTGGCTCAGGCCTTCGAGCGAATGCGGGTACTTGAGCCATTGCTCGGTCTCGTGGAGAAAGTAATCGGGCACGCGGTCGGTGCGGTTGCGCGACGGCTTGTAGTAGGGCACCGCGACGCGGATGTCGTGCGGCGCGTTGAGCCGCGCCTTGTCGCGCAGGTGGCGAATGACGGCCTCGATCGTGTGACCGGTGTCGAACACGTCGTCGACGATCAGCAGGGCGTCCTCGTGGGTGCAGTTCTTGACCAGGTAGTTCATGCCGTGAATGCGGATCTCGGTCGAGCGCCCGTCGATCCCGCTGTAGGACGAGGTCCGGATCGAAATATGGTCGGTCTCGATGCCGTACCAGGCGAGCAATTCCTGGATCGCGATGCCCATCGGCACGCCGCCGCGCCAGATCGCGATCATGCTGCTCGGGCGAAAACCGCTGCGGATGATTTCGGCGCCGAGGCGAAACGAATCCTCGAGCAGTTGCTGCGCCGACAGGTAGAGTTTTTCGCTCATCAGGGGTGAAATAATCCCGGTCGCTTGCTAGGCTGCGCCAGATTATCACAGGGCCGCAACGGCGATGCAAAAACGCTTTATCGACGAACAGGAACTGCTCGAGGATTCTTACCGTCTGGCGGCGCGGATCTTCGACGCGGGCTACCGGCCGAACTTCATCGTCGGCGTCTGGCGCGGCGGCTCGACGGTCGGCATCTACGTGCAGGAGTGCCTGCAATACCTCGGCCTCGAGACCGACCACATCGCGATCCGCACCTCGTACCGCGGCCGCGACGATTACTTCCGCCAGCTGCAGCGCGGCGCGCCGCTGCGCGCGCACGGCCTGCAGTACCTGTTCGAAAACCTCAACGCCGACGACCGGCTGCTGATCGTCGACGACGTCTACAGCACCGGGCGCAACGTCGGCGCCGTGCTCGAGCGGCTCAAGAAAAACCTCAAGCGCAACATGCCGCGCGATTACCGCGTCGCCGCGCCCTGGTATCGCCCGGGAGGCGACGACTCGCGGCCGGATTTCTACCTGCACGAAACCGGCGACTGGCTGGTGCTGCCGTACGAGCTGACCGGGCTCACGCGCGCCGAGATCGAGGCCCACAAGCCGTGGATCCTGCCGTTGCTCGACGACCTCAAACCCGGCTGGACGTGAGCATGCGTTTCTCGTCGCTGACCGACCGGATCAAGGGCGGCGCCGCCGACGCCTGGGACCTGCACTACGCGGCCAAGGAGGCAAAGGCCCGCGGCGAGGACGTCATCGTGCTGTCGGTCGGCGATCCGGACTTCGCCACGCCGCGCGGCGTCGTCGACGCGGCGCTGCGGGCAATCGACGCGGGCGATACCCACTACACGACCATCGCCGGGCACACGGGCCTGCGCGCGGCGATCGCCGAGCGCCACCGGCAGCTGTCGGGGCAGGCGGTCAGCCCGGACAACGTCATCACGATGTCGGGCGCGCAAAATGCGCTGTTCGCGTGCGCGCAATGCCTGCTCGATCGCGGCGACGAGGCGATCGTGCTGCAACCGATGTACGTGACCTACGAGGCGACCGTGCAGGCGCCCGGCGCGACGCTGGTGCCGGTCGTGCTCGACGCGGCCGCCGGTTTTCGCCTGCGCCCCGACGCGCTCGAAGCCGCGCTGACGCCGCGCACCCGCGCGATCTTCTACGCATCGCCGTCGAACCCGACCGGCATCGCGCTCGGCCGCGAAGAGCTGGGAACTATCGCCGACGTCGCGCAGCGCCACGACCTGTGGGTCGTCGCCGACGAGGTCTATGCCGATTTCGTTTTCGCCGGCGAATTTCACGCCGCCGCTTCCGAAGCCGGCCTCGACGGCCGGCTGGTCACGATCGGCAGCATGTCGAAGGCTTACGCGATGTCGGGCTGGCGCGTCGGCTGGGCGATCGCGCCCGACGCGATGATCGAGAACCTCGACAAGCTCGCGTTGTGCATGCTCTACGGCTTGCCGGGATTCATCCAGCAGGCGGCGCAGTTCGCGCTCGAAAACTGCCAGCCGGAGCTCGAGCGAATGCGCGACGCCTACCGCCGGCGCCTCGAGACGATGCACGCCGCGTTTACCGCGATGGGCCTGCGCCCGCTGATGCCGGAGGCCGGCATGTTCATGCTCGTCGACGTGCGCCCGGCCGGGCTCGCGGTGCCGGAGTTCGCGCGGCGCCTGTACGATTCGACCGGCGTGTCGGTGCTCGACGCGACCGCGTTCGGGGCGAGCGCGGCCGGCCACGTGCGCGTGTCGGCGACGGTCGGCGATAACGAGCTCGACGACGCGCTCGCGCGGATCCGCGGTTTCGTCGAGGGGCTGGCATGAGCGACGCGCCTCGGCGTTGCTGGTGGTGCGGCGACGACCCGCTCTATACGAGCTATCACGACGACGAGTGGGGCGTGCCGGTGCACGGCGAGCGCGAGCTGTTCGAGTTCCTGTGCCTCGAGGGCGCGCAGGCCGGACTGTCGTGGATCACGATCCTGCGCAAGCGCGACGGCTACCGCCGCGCGTTCGATGATTTCGATGTCGAGCGCATCGCGAACTACGGGGAAGACCGGATCGCCGCCTTGCTGCAGAACCCCGAAATCGTGCGCAACAAGCTCAAGGTCAACGGCTTCGTCAAGAACGCGCGCGCGACGCTCGCGCTCTACGAGCAGGGCAGGACGCTCGACGAATATCTCTGGGAATTCGTCGACGGCGAACCGCTGCAGAACGCGTGGCGGCAAAGCGCCGACGTGCCGGCGACGACGCAAATCTCCGAGGCGATGTCGAAGGACCTGAAGAAGCGGGGCTTTACTTTCGTCGGCGGCACCATATGTTATGCCTTCATGCAGGCGGCGGGGCTGGTCAACGACCACGTCGTCGACTGTTATCGTCACCGCGAACTGAAGCGAGGTTGAGCATGACCGTCGAAGCCAGCGTCGAATACCTGGAGCACAGCGGCGAGCGGCCGGTCTATTACGCGTCGAGCGCCGGCCGCAACGCGAAGCACGACATCGACCAGCCGATGCACGTCGTCAGGGTGCCGGTCGAAGACGCGCGCGGGCGCGCCGACGCCGACGCGCCGCGCGAGTTCGGCCAGCACCCGTCGGGCTTCGACCTGTTCGAATTCCCGACCGCGGTCGAGAATTTTCTCGACCCGGATGCGATCGCGAACGTCTACGAGCCCGAGGTCGTCGAGTTCCTGAAGCGCACCACCGGCTGTTATCGCGTGCAGATCTTCGATCACACCGTACGCGCGTCCGATCCGGAATTGCGCGAACGCAAGAACGTGCGCGAGCCGGCCACGCTGGTGCACAACGACTACACGTCGAAATCGGGCTTCGTCTGTCTCGCGGAACAGCTCGGCGACGAGGCCGCCGAACTCGCGCGCGGCCGCTTCCAGATTGTCAACGTCTGGCGGCCGCTATCGGACCCGGTCGAGAACTGGCCGCTGGCGCTGGTCGACGCGCGCAGCGTCGCGCGCGAGCACCTGGTCGACACCGAGCGCCGCTCGCCGACCCACGTCGGGGAGATCCAGCTCGCCGTGCACGACCCGGCGCAGCGCTGGTTTTTCTACTCGGCCATGCGCCCGCACGAAGTGCTGTTGTTCAAGACTTTCGATTCGATCGACGGGGGTTCGCGGCCGTGCACGATCCACACCGCGATCGAGTTGCCCGACGCGCCGGCCGACGCGAAGCCGCGCGAAAGTATCGAGTCGCGCGCGTTCGTGTTTTACCGCTAAGCGAGTTCGATTTTTACCGGCACGGCGCGCGACAGCGTGTGGCCGACCGGCGAGGTGCCGACGACTTTTTCGTGCAGTGCCTGAATTTCGGCGTCCTGCGAGTCGCAGTCGATGTGAACCCGCACGGTGATGTTGT
>JAHEKJ010000010.1 GCA_024638385.1 Gammaproteobacteria bacterium
TGTAGGCGTGGATGCGCACGATGAAGCCGTCGGCGTCGCCCTCGGGATGAAACTGGGTCGCGTAGACGTTCTGCCCGAGGCGGAACATTTGCACCGGGCAAGCGTCGCCGGTAATCAACAGCGTCGCGCCGTCGGGCACCCCGTCGCAGGCTTCCTTGTGACCGAGCATGACGTCGATCTCGTCGGGAAAGCCGGCGAGCAGCGGGTCTTGCTTGCCGGCCTCGGTCATGCGGACCTTCGCCGCGCCGACCGGTTCGGCGTACTTGCCCGAGATCGGCGTGTCGAGGTAGCTGCCGAGCAGGCCGCAACCGCAGCAGGCGCCGAGGAACGGGATGTCGCGCGCGACGACGTCATCGAACAGGCGGCGGAAATCGGCCTCGATCCTGACCTGGATATCGGACTTTTGCTCGGCCGGCGTGCTGATGTCGAACGGGCTGCCGCCGACGATGATCGCGGCGTACTCGTCGACGTCGATGCCGGGGATCCCGCTGCGCTCGATCCGGATGCGTTGCGTCGCGGTTGCGTCGAGCCCGCCGTATTTGACGATCGACTCGAACTCGTTGTCGGAGGTGTCGTCCTCGGGACGTAACTGCAGGATCAGAAAGGACTTCGCGTCGTTCATCGGCGGCTGAGGTTCCGGTCGAAATTGGCGTTTCGGGATAGAAAATGCTGTTACAATAACGAGTTGGGGCGCATTTATAACCCATAAATGGTGTCGGCACCATGGCATATCGCGACGAAGTGATTCGCAATCCGCATTTCCTGCACGTACGCAGTAGCGGTGTGCTGAATCCCAAAGATGCGCTGGCAAGCTTCGATCTGATTGCGACATGGCTCGAACGGAGCGGCCACGACCTCGTGCTGCTCGACGACAGGCGTGTCGAGCTTCAGTCCGCGCCGATGTTCGAGTACGAGCAGGCCAGTCATGCGGCGCAACTGTTCGCTCACCGCTGCCGCCGTTTCGCCCTGGTCGGCAATCCCGATTACCTAGAATTCAACGAATTCTTCGAAACGGTCTGCGTCAACCGCGGGCTCAAGTTCAAGCATTTTCTCGTCGAGGAAGAGGCCGTGGCCTGGCTGCTCGCCGCCCCGGAGAATTCCCGCCCGGCCGCCTGCGAGTAGTCGCGCCGCGTCGCCGGCTCAGCCGGTGTCGCGGTCGAAGTTGCGCGGCAAGGTCGGCAGCGTCGGATCGCCGTGCAGGTAACGGTCGAGCATTTGCTCGAGTTCCTTGCGCCGGTAGGGCTTGGTGATGACTTCGTCCATGCCCGATTGCCGGCAGCGTTCGCGGTCGACCTCCGAGGCATTGGCGGTCAGCGCGATGATCGGGACGCGCCGGCTGTTGGTCTCGGCCTCGCGAATTCGGCGAGTCGCTTCGTAGCCATCGAGATTCGGCATCAGGCAGTCCATCAGGATCAGGTCGTAGGCTTTGCCGTGCCACAGTTCGAGCGCCTCGACGCCGTCCTCGGCGATATCGACGTTGTAGCCGAGCTTCTTCAGCAACAGCGACGCGAATTTCTGGTTCGCGAGGTTGTCCTCGACCAGCAGGATTTCGCCCTCCTGGTCCTTGGTCAGCGTGAAATCGGTGATGTCCTCGCCATCCTTGCGGTAGCGCGTGTTCAGCGTTTCGTCTTCGGGCCGCGTCGCGGCGCTGTTCAGCGCGAAGTAGAGCTGGTAGTTGGTGAACGGCTTTTGAAGGTAGGTCGTGTAGGCGCGAACGAACTTGGTGCGGCGCCGAAACTGGCGGATTTCGTCGAGGTCGTGGCACAGCAGAACCCACGACAATGGCCGCGACGGCGCGAAATGTTCGAATATCGTCCAGTCGTTCGCCGGATCGACGATCGCCTCGCGCGAGACCGCGACGATCGGCAGCTCGCGGCCGTGCGCTTCGCAGGTCTCGAGCAGCGCCTTGAGGTCGGCGGCATCGTCGGCCAGGGTCAGCGCGACGCCGATTCGTCGCAGCCGGTCGCGCAGCAGGTCGCGGTACAGCTCGACCGGCTCCAGCAGCACCACGTGCTGAAGCTCCTTCTCGGGCTCGGGCAGCGTGTCGGTCGAAGACGACTGCTTGAGCTGTACGTCGACCGTGAATACCGAGCCCTTGCCCTGCGTGGACTCGACGCCGATATCGCCACCCATCAGCGAGACCAGTTCGCGGGTAATCGTGAGACCGAGACCGGTGCCGCCGTACTTGCGCGTGGTCGAATTGTCGGTTTGCGTGAACGACCGGAACAACAGCCTGATCTTTTCGGGCGGGATGCCGATGCCGGTGTCTTCGATGTGAATCGCGATGTTGGCGTATTTCTCCTCATTCGTCTCGATCGCGACGGTCACCTGGATGTATCCGCTGTCGGTAAACTTGCTCGCGTTGCCGACGAGATTGATCAGAACCTGGCGGATGCGCGCCGGATCGCCGACGAAATTACGCGGCAGATCGGGCGGGTAGTCGAGCACGAGATTGAGCGATTTGCTGTGGCAGCGGGGCGCCAGCAGGGCCATCACGTCGTAGATCGATTGCTCGAGGTTGAACGGGATTTTTTCGAGCCCGACCTTGCCGGCCTCGAGCCGCGAAAAATCGAGGATGTCGTTGATGATCGTCAGCAGCGATTCGCTCGAATCGACGATGATTTGCACGTATTCGTGCTGCTTGCGATCGAGCCTGGTGCTCGCCAGCAGCTCGCTCATGCCGAGCACGCCGTTCATCGGCGTGCGCAGCTCGTGGGTCATGGTTGCCAGAAACTGACTCTTGGCCTCGCTCGCCGACTCGGCCTTTTGCCGGGCGATCGCGATTTCCTCGCGCGTGGCTTCGAGTTCGCGCACCGACGTCTGCAGCTTCGAGATCGCGTCGCTGAACGTGCGCTCGAGCGGACGGAAGATCAGCAGGCCGATGAATAGCAGCACGAGCATCGCGCCGACCCAGATCAGGTGAACCAGGTACTCGATTGCAAGAATGGTCTCGCGGCCGATACTCTGGTATTGCTCGACCACGCTCTCGAGCATCGGTTCCAGTTCGAGCGGGCCGCCGGTAGCGACGTAGTTGAACGCCGCCGAACTGCCGTGCACGATGCCCTGCCGGCTCGCGTGCACCTCGCGCGCGGCGGCGATGAAGCGCCGCATGGTCGCGTCGAGATTAACCGGCTCGCCATGATAGATCGAATCGAGGGCCTCGCTGGTCAGCAGCGGAATGCCCATGTCGGGGTCACCCTCGAGCAGCATGCGGTGGGCGCGTTCGATTCGCTCGATCGAGTTGCCGAGCTGGATGCGCACCTTTTCGAAACTCCGGGGATTGCCGGCCGACGCCATCAGGCGCGCGAAATGCGCGATCCGGTGCGTCAGGCCCGCCTGGTGGCCGGCCAGATTGATGACCGACGCATAGTTGCGCTGCTTGGCCACGACCTGCTGAATAGTCAGGTGCGAAGCGCTGACGAGCAGGGCGATCAGGCCCAGCCCGACGAGATACCGGATCCGGAGAATTCTGACCGCTGTCTGTTTTTCCATGCGTGAAAGTGTCGGCTCTGTTTGTACGTATGCGCCCCGGCGACGAAGGTGACGCGACTCCTGGAAATACTATCGGCCGACAACGCGGAATATTGACCCGAACGGCGATGAAAATGGGTTTCCGGGGGCGCGCGCGGCGACAAGCGGCGCCCGATTCTGGTAAGGTTGCCGGCCTGATTCGACGAGGGATAACGTCATCGCGATACATCCCGCCGCAGGGCGCACCGAAAAAGAGCATTCCGACCGCGAGGACTGGGAAAACGTCCGCGCGATGCTGCCCTACATCTGGGAGTATCGCGGCCGCGTACTGCTCGCGCTCGCCTGCCTCGTGATCTCGAAGCTGGCGATGGTCGGCGTGCCGGTCGTGTTGAAATTCATCGTCGACGCGCTCGATGCCGACGCCGACCGGATCGTGGTGCTGCCGATCGTGCTGCTGCTCGCCTACGGCGTGCTGCGCTTCGTCAACTCTGGCTTCAACGAGCTACGCGACGGTATCTTCGCGCGCGTGCGCTATCACGCGATGAGCCGGCTGTCGGTGGCGGTGCTGACGCACCTGCACGAGCTGTCGCTGCGCTACCATCTCGAGCGCAATACCGGCGGCATCTCGCGCGATCTCGAGCGCGGCACGCAGAGCGTCAGCTCGATCATGAATTACCTGGTCTTCAACATCGTGCCGACCGCGGCCGAGTTCGTGCTGGTCGCGGCGATCCTGCTGTGGCAATACGACAGCCTGTTCGCCGGCGTGATCTTCCTGACCGTGTTCCTGTACATCGGCTTCACGCTGCTGGTGACCGAATGGCGCATGCATTTCCGCCACGAAATGAACCGGCTCGATTCGTACGCCAACGGCCGCGCGATGGACAGCCTGATGAACTACGAGACGGTCAAGTATTTCAACAACGACCGCCACGAGATCGACCGCTACAGCGAAACGATGCAGGGCTGGGAAGAATGCGCGGTCAAAAGCCAGACGACGATGTCGATGCTGAACTTCGGTCAGGCGTCGATCATCGCGATCGGCGTCACCGGTATCATGATCATGGCCGCGCGCGGCGTCGTCGCGGGCGGGCTCACGCTCGGCGACCTGGTGCTGATCAATACGATGATGCTGCAGCTGTTCCTGCCGCTCAATTTCCTCGGCATCATCTATCGTTCGCTGAAATACGCGCTCGCCGATATGGACATGGTCGTCAAGCTGCTGCGCCATCCGGTCGAGGTCACCGACCGGCCCGACGCGAAGCCGCTCGTGATGCGCGAGGCGAGCGTCGAGTTTCGCGACGTAGGCTTTCATTACAACGAGGACCGGCGCATCCTCGAGAACGTCAGTTTCCGTCTCGACGAAGGCGAGAAGCTCGCGATCGTCGGGCCGTCGGGCGCCGGCAAGTCGACCATCGCGCGCCTGTTGTTTCGCTTCTACGACGTCTCGTCGGGGCAGGTCCTCGTCAGCGGGCAGGATATCGCGGCGGTCACCCGCTCGAGCCTGCGCGACGCGATCGGCATCGTGCCGCAGGATACGGTGCTGTTCAACGATACGATCGGCTACAACCTGCGCTACGCGCGGCCCGAGGCGAGCGACGACGACGTGCGCGAGGTCGCACGGCTGGCCGACATCGAGCGCTTCATCGAGTCGCTGCCGCAGGGTTACGACACGATCGTCGGCGAACGCGGGCTCAAGCTGTCGGGCGGTGAAAAGCAGCGCGTCGCGATCGCCCGCGTGCTGCTCAAGGACCCGCCGATCCTGGTCTTCGACGAGGCCACCTCGAGCCTCGACAGCCAGTCCGAGAAAAACATCCTCGGCGCGCTCGCGCGCATCTCGCAAAACAAGACCACGCTCGTCATCGCCCATCGATTGTCGACGGTAATCGATGCCGACCGGATCCTGGTGCTCGAAAATGGCCGCGTGCGTGAGCAGGGCGACCACGATTCGCTGCTCGCCGGCGACGGACTCTACGCGCAGCTGTGGCGCATGCAGCAAAAAAAGACCGCGGAGGTCGCGTGAACGAAGCCGGCCATTGCAGCGCCAACGAAGCCTTCGCGCTGCGCGTGATCGGCGACGACATGGCGCCCGAGTTCGGCGACGGGCAGATCGTCATCGTCGAGCCCGCGGGCAAAGTCACGAGCGGCTGCTTCGTCGTCGCCCGGCTCGACGACGGCGTCATCCTGCGCCAGCTCGTCATCGACGGCGACGTTTATCGATTGCGCGCTCTGAAGTCGGGCCTGCCCGAAATCGAACTCGGGGCCGGCCTCGAATCACTCGTCGGCGTCGTCAGCCAGCGCGCCGGCCGCCGCCGCCGCGAACACAAGCGCTACGAAGTCTAGAAATAACTGTCATCACTCTCGTCGGAGTTAACGGTCCGCTTGATGGCCCGTTCAAAGCAAGGCCTGGCGATCCTGGCGGCCTCGGCGAGGAAAGATGCCCGACGATCGAGCGAACAACCTACACGCAGCCGGTGGGCCTGGGCAGGCCGGCGTAGCGGCAGGCCTGTTTGGACGGGCCGAACGGGAAGAGCTCGTAGAGGTAGCGAGTGCTCGCCTTTTCCGGGCCGAGACGCTCGCCGAGCTTGCGCTTGAGCACGCGCAACGCCGGCGCGATGCGGTACTCGAGATAGTAATTGCGCAGTAACAGGATGACTTCACAGTGCGCGGCCTCGAGGTCGACACCGTCCTGGCGGGCCATCGCTTCGGCGACTTCGCGGGATCAGTCGGCGAGATTCTGCAAAAAGCCACCTTCATCGACTTCGTACTCGATGCCTTTGATTTCGATCAGGAAATTGGTGTCGATCTGCGCGTACATGGCTCCCCCGAGACGCGAAGCGCCTATTCCAGCCGGTTTGGCGATGCGCGAAAATGACGAATTGATTCAAATCGGGTCCGGATTAGCCGTATACTCCCCGAGAAAAGCGACCGAGGTCACATGTCAGACGAAAACCGCGATAAAGCGCTCGCCTTCCACAGCAAACCGACGCCCGGCAAGCTGCGCATCGAGGCCACCAAACCATTGACGTCGCAGCGCGATCTGTCGCTTGCCTACTCGCCGGGCGTGGCCTACCCGTGTCTCGAAATCGAGAAAGATCCGCTGACCGCGCGCGATTACACCTCGCGCGCGAATCTCGTCGGTGTCATAAGCAACGGCACCGCAGTGCTCGGCCTCGGCGATATCGGCGCGCTGGCGTCCAAGCCGGTCATGGAAGGCAAGGCGGTGCTGTTCAAGCGCTTCGCCGGCATCGACGTCTTCGATATCGAAATCGACGAGGACGATCCGATCAAACTCGCCGAAACCATCGCGCGGCTCGAGCCGACCTTCGGCGGCATCAACCTCGAAGACATCCGCGCGCCGGACTGTTTCATCGTCGAGAAATACCTGCGCGAAAGACTGGCGATCCCGGTGTTTCACGACGACCAGCACGGCACCGCGATCGTGGTGTCGGCGGCGATGAAGTCCGCGCTCGAGGTCGTCGGCAAGGATATCGGCGAGGTCAAACTGGTGGCCTCAGGCGCCGGCGCGGCCGCGCTATCCTGCCTGAACCTGCTGCTGACGCTCGGCCTTAAGCGCGAAAACGTCATCGTCACCGACATCGAAGGCGTGGTCTACAAGGGCCGCAAGGCCCAGATGGACGATTACAAGGCCAAGTTCGCGATCGACACCGAAGCGCGCACGCTGGCCGAGGTGATCGTCGGCGCCGACGTGTTTCTCGGCCTGTCCGCCGGCAACGTGATGAAGCCCGAAATGCTCGCGCAAATGGCCGACAAGCCGATCGTGTTCGCGCTGGCCAACCCGAATCCCGAGATCGATCCGGGGCTCGCCAGGGAGACGCGCCCCGACGTGGTGATTGCCACCGGGCGCACCGACTTTCCGAACCAGGTCAACAACGTGCTGTGCTTTCCGTTCCTGTTCCGCGGCGCGATCGACGCCGGCGCAACCGAAATCAACGAGGCGATGAAGATCGCCTGCGTCGACGCGCTGTCGAGGCTGGCGCGCGCCGGCACCAGCGACGTCGTCGCGACCGCGTACTTCGGCGAATCGCTGACCTTCGGCCCCGAATACCTGATCCCGAAACCCTTCGATCAGCGCCTGATCCTCGAAATTGCGCCGGCGGTCGCGCAGGCGGCGATGGATTCCGGCGTCGCGCTGCGGCCGATCGAGGACATGCGCGCCTACCGGCAAAAGCTGACCTCGTTCGTGTTCCGCTCGGGCATGTTCATGAAGCCCGTGTTCGACGTTGCCCGCGCGGCGCAGCGCCGCGTGGTCTTCGCCGAAGGCGAGAATCCGCGTGTCCTGCAGGCGGTCGAAAACATCGTGCAGGACAACCTGTGCTTTCCGATCGTCGTCGGCAATCCGGACAGGATCGGGCGGCTGTTGAAGGAGTACGCGATTTCGGCCCGGCCGGGCGAGCACTTCGAGATATTCGACTACGAGGACAACGAGGACTGGTGGCGGCAGTACCATCGCTGGACCGAGCGCCGCGGGGTAACGCTGTCGGAAGCGCAAAAGCTGCTGAACTCGAACACGACCGTGCAGGCCGCGATGATGGTCAAGCTCGGCCAGGCCGATGCGATGATCTGCGGCACGGTCGGCCGCTACCACCGGCATCTGGACCGCATCCTGATGGTCTCGGAGCAGGAGCGCGGCGAGGACGAAGTGTCGGCCTTGACGATCCTGATTACGTCGAAGTTCACGCTGTTCATCTGCGATACCCACGTCACGATCGAACCGACGGCCGAGGCGATCGCCGAGATGACCGGGCTGGCCGCGGCCGAGGTCGCGCGCTACGGCCTGAAGCCCAAGGCCGCGCTGCTGTCGCATTCGAATTTCGGCAGCCGCCTTTCGGAATCGTCGCAAAGGATGCGCGATGCGCTGACCCTGATCAACGAACGCTATCCGGACCTGATGGTCGAAGGCGAAATGCACGCCGCCCTCGCGCTGTCGAAAGAAGCCATGGCCGAGCATTTCCCGAATTCGCGCCTGACGGCGACGGCCAACCTGTTGATCATGCCGGGCATCGACGCCGCGCATATCTCGATGAACCTGGTCAAGATGACCACCGACGCCATTGCGATCGGCCCGGTGCTGCTCGGCTGCGACATCGCCGCGCACATCGTGACCCAGGGCACGACGGTGCGCGGCCTCGTCAACATGACCGCGATCGCCGCAGCGCGGGTCGGCAGCGAAGCGGGGTAGGCCGTGCACCTCGTCATCGTCCTGCTCGCCGCGCTGGCGTTGTTCGTCTACCTGACGCTCGCAACCCGCGGCGACCCCGAGAAACGCAAGCTGTTCTTCCTGTTCGTCGCGATCGACCTGTGGCTCGCGGCGGTGTTCCTGTACCTGCTCGTGAGCGCGATTTTCGACTTCAACTGACGGGCGGTCCCCGTCGCATCGGTAATCCGGCATGTCGATTCAGCGATAGTCGCGCAGGCGCGTCGGGCATTACAATTCCCCGACACTTTCGCCGCTCGGCCGGCTGTCCGATGCGAGGCGATGTCATTCGACGGAGGGTGACGATGAGCCATACGCAATACGCACCGGCGCGCCAACGCCTGCAACGCAGCGAACTGGCGGTGCCGGGATCGAACCCGGGCATGTTCGACAAGGCCGCATCGAGCGCCGCCGATTACGTTTTTCTCGACCTCGAGGATGCGGTCGCGCCGGGCGACAAGGTGCAGGCGCGCAAGAATGTCATCGAGGGCCTGAACGACATCGACTGGCGCGGCCTCGGCAAGACGATCTCGGTGCGCATCAACAGCCTCGATACGCATTACATGTACCGCGACGTCGTCGACGTCGTCGAGCAGGCGGGCGACAAACTCGATACGATCCTGATCCCCAAGGTCGGCGTCGCCGCCGACGTTTACACGGTCGACGCGCTGCTGACACAGATCGAAACCGCGAAGGGTTTCGACAACCGCATCGGCCTCGAAGCGCTGATCGAGATCACCCTCGGTATGGCCAACGTCGACGCGATCGCGACCTCGAGCCCGCGCATGGAGGCGATGCACTTCGGCGTCGCCGACTACGCCGCTAGCTGCCGCGCGCGCACGGTCAATATCGGCGGTCTGAACCCCGACTACCCTGGCGATCAATGGCATCACGGCCTGTCGCGGATGCTGGTCGCGTGCCGCGCCTACGGCCTGCGCGCGATCGACGGCCCGTTCGGCGATTTCAACGACCCCGACGGCTACCTCGAGGCCGCGCGCCGCGCCGCGGCGATGGGCTACGAGGGCAAGTGGGCGATCCACCCGTCGCAGATCGCGCTCGCCAACGACCTGTTCTCGCCGCCGGCGGCCGAGGTCGAGCGCGCGCACCGGATTCTCGCTGCGCTGGAAGAAGCCGCCGCCGCGGGCAAGGGCGCCGCGCAGCTCGACGGGCGCATGATCGATGCCGCGTCGGCGCGCATGGCCGAGAACCTCGTCAACACCGACCAGGCCATCCAGGCCAGGGGGAACTGACATGGATATCCACGAATACCAGGCAAAAGCGCTGCTGCACGAATTCGGCATGCCGATCCCGAAGGGCGGCATCGCCTACAGCCCCGAGCAGGCCACCTACCGAGCGATGGAACTCGGTGGCGAGAAGTGGGTGGTCAAGGCGCAAATCCACTCCGGCGCGCGCGGCAAGGCCGGCGGCGTCAAGGTCTGCGCGAGCGAGAACGAGGTCATGGACGCGGCCAGCGCCATGCTCGGCCGACGCCTCGTGACCAACCAGACCGGGCCGGGAGGCAAACTCGTCGGCCGCCTATACATCGAGGAGGCGACCGACATCGAGCGCGAGATCTACGTCGCCTTCGTGCTCGACCGCGCGGCCGAGCGCATCGTCTGCGTCGCGTCGGCGGCCGGCGGCATGGATATCGAGGAAATCGCCGACACCGAGCCCGACTCGATCATCCGGGTCGAAATCGAGCCGGCGGTCGGCATGCAGGATTTCCAGGCGCGCGAGATCGCCTTCGCGCTCGGCCTCGGCGCGGCCCAGCTCGCGGAAGCCGTCAAGGCGCTGAAGGCCTGCTACCGCGCGTTCCGCGACCTCGACGCGACCATGGTCGAGGTCAACCCGATGGTCGTGACCAAAGACGGCCGCATCCTCGCGCTCGACGCCAAAATGGGCTTCGACGACAATGCGCTGTTCCGGCGGCCGCAGATCTCGGAACTGCGCGACAAATCGCAGGAAGACCCGCGCGAGATGAACGCCGCCGACCGGGGCCTGAGCTACGTCGGCCTCGACGGCAACATCGGCTGCATCATCAACGGCGCCGGGCTGGCGATGGCGACGATGGACATGATCAAGCACGTCGGCGGCGAGCCGGCGAACTTTCTCGACATCGGCGGCGGCGCGTCGCCCGAGCGGGTCGCCAAGGCCATCAGCCTGGTGCTGTCGGACCGCGGCGTCAGCGCGATCCTGGTCAACATCTTCGCCGGCATCAACCGCTGCGACTGGGTCGCCGAGGGCGTGATCCAGGCGATGCAGAAGCTCGACGTGCCGGTGCCCGTGGTCGTGCGGCTGTCGGGCACCAACGTCGAACTCGGCCGGCAGATTCTCGCCGACAGCGACGTCCGGCTCGAAACCGCGGACACGCTCGCCGAGGCCGCCGAAAAGGCGGTGGAAGCCGCCGCGGCCCACGAAGCCACGCTGACCGGGTAGGGGGAATCATCATGAGCATCTTTCTCGACGAAACCACGCGCGTCATCGTGCAGGGCTACACCGGGCGCATCGGCAGCTTTCACGCGCAGGAAATGATCGACTACGGCACCAACGTCGTCGGCGGCGTGACGCCCGGCAAGGGCGGCGAGACGCATCTCGGCCGGCCGGTGTTCAACACGGTCAAGGACGCGGTGCGCGAAACCGGTGCCGAGGCCAGCGTCGTGTTCGTACCGCCGCCGTTCGCGGCCGACGCAATCATGGAAGCGGCCGACGCCGGCATCCGTTATTGCGTCTGCGTCACCGACGGCATCCCGGCGCAGGACATGATGCGCGTCAAGCGTTACATGCGGCGCTACAAGATGGCCGAGCGCATGACGCTGACCGGACCCAATTGCGCCGGCACGATCAGCCCGGGCAAGGCGATGATGGGCATCATGCCGGGGCATATCTACATGGCTGGCCGGGTCGGCCTGATCGGCCGCTCGGGGACGCTCGGCTACGAGGCCGCGTCGCAGATGAAGGCGCGCGGCATCGGCATCTCGACCAGCGTCGGCATCGGCGGCGACCCGATCAACGGCTCGTCGTTCCGCGATCACCTCGAGCGCTTCGAGGCCGATCCCGAAACCGACCTGGTCGTCATGGTCGGCGAGATCGGCGGCCCGCAGGAAGCGCAGGCGGCCGAATTCGCGCGCGATCACATGCAAAAGCCGGTGCTCGCCTACATCGCCGGTCTGACCGCACCGAAAGGCCGCACGATGGGCCATGCCGGCGCGATCGTGACCACCGCCGGCGAATCCGCCGAGGAGAAGGTCGAGATCCTGCGCGCCGCCGGCGTCGGCATCGTCCCGCGTCCGTCCGAATTCGGCGCCGCGGTCGAAGCCGCCCTCGAGTCCCGCTAAACGACGATACTGCCCCGGGGGCGCCCCGGGCACCGCTTTTTGCCCTGGCGCTCTCTGTCATCCCGCGGCTCGACCGCGTGAGCCGCTCTGTCATCCCGCGGCTCGACCGCGGGATCCAGGGGTTATCGGCACTCACTCGACCAGTTATCGGTACCAGGTATCCGCATTGCCAGGCGGTCCCAGCCTGTTTCGCCACAGGAAACACTCGGGCTTCTTCCCATGAAACAATTCGCGACTCGGGCGAGGTTATCGATCTCGACGGCATGACTTCCTGGCTGAAAAATAGCGGCGTTTTCGGCTGTCGGTTCTGGCATGCCAGGGAAACGCGCTCGGCGCGCTGTGCCCGGCACGGTAGATCTCGAAAATCACGATACAAACCTTCTGGTGCAGGACGCGCCTTCTGGTCGCCGCAATCGAAGCCGGTTTCGACTGTCGCGCCGATAAAGTGCGCCGGGGCTACCGGCGATCGCACTGTCGCACGACGCGCGTCGCCGACACTTCCCGCAAACGGGTGAAGACGGCAATCGTCAAGTATGCAGACGCATGCTCCCTCGGGCTTTATTCAGCCGGATCAGTGGCTTGCCTATGCTTTCTGAGCACATGTTGAGATAAGTCGAATTAACGATTGACTTCGTTGGTATTTTATAGATACTTAGAAAAGTACTATAAAGTACTAAATAAAGTATCAATGAAAAACACGACCTACGTCCCGCTCAAGAACGACCTGCTGTTGCGCCTGATCGATCGCTACAAGGAGCGCTATCCCGAGGCGATCGACGACGTGATCGAAAATTTCCTCGACCGAACGGCCGAGGATTTCGATGAAAAGCAGAGCTTTCGCGACGGCGGTTACGCCTGGGACCAGGTCGAATTACCTTCCGGTACGCTGCTGCGCACGCGCTACTTCGACGAGTGGCTCGTGGCCGAGCTGCGCGACGGCAAATTTCACTTCCGCGGCAGGGAATACAAGTCGCCCGCGCAGGTCTGTAACGCGATGCGCGGCAATAAAATCAGCAACGCGTGGATCATGTTGCAAATCAAGCGACCCCAGGACATCGACTTCAAGCGAGCAGAGAAATTCAGAATTTGACCTGATGAACCAAGGGAGCCCAACATGAGTATCCTCGACGAGGCGCAGCAACTCGAAGAACTGGCGGTCATCGCCAAATCGCTGATCAAGTACGCGAGCAGCCTCGAACCCGGCGTCGTGTTCGAACGTCAGCGCGACTGGTGGCTGGCGACACCCGAGCATAATTTCGTCGGTTTCCGGTTTCGCTGGAGCGGCCAGGTCAGCGTCGACCTGAGCCTGTGCGGCGAACCCGACGAACAGTTCCGCCGGGGTGAACTGGTCGTCCGCCCGGCGCGCTTCGGCTACAGCCGCTGCACACTCACCCACGCGGACCAGTTGATGGCCGCGTCGGTCTGTATCTGGCGCGCGCACCGGCTGTTTCACATGGATCGATCGAACGAAGTCGGCGCGCTGCTGCTCGCCGACGAGCACGAGGTCGGTCGGGAAGGCTGGTTGCGGCCGCGGCCGCAACCCGTCGACCCGGATGACAATTACACGGTTACGCGCGCCGAGACCACCGCCTGGTATCGCGACGTCAAGGAATTCATGAAGGCGAACCGGCTCATCGATCCGTCGGTGTTGCCCCGCAAAACCGAGGCGGAGGAAAAGCCGGTGCAGGCGGCTCGCTTGCCCGTACCGCAGCAGCCGGAGCGGGTTGTCTAGTGTCAACCGGGTGCTGCGCCAGCACCGGCACAACGGGCCCCGAGACACGTGCCGATCGACCGGATCGGCTATCGCAAGATTGCCGGGGGATGCGTTCGGCTACAGGCCGAAGGCCATGTAGTAACGCAGGGTGTCGTCGTAGCTGGCGCCGGCAGTGCTGGCCACGAGCCCGTTCATCAGGCCGGCGGCGATATCCGCCTGGATGCGGCCGCTCTGGGGGCTGCCGTCGTCGAGCCGGCCCTCGAGGACGCGCGCGATCGGGCCCTCGATCGAACCGAAGATCAGCGCGTGCCCGCTGATCAGCAGCGAGCCGTCGTGCAGGCCGATCAGGCCGCCGTAGGCGTTGGTGGGCTGAGTGTCGTCGTCGCCGCCGCCGTCGATCAGGCCGGACGCGCGCAGGTGCTTCCAGAAGTTCGCGGTTTCGGTATTGGGCGCCGCCATCCAGTTGCCGTCGATGATGCCGTCGCCGTTGCCGTTGATTTCCGCCGGGGTCGGGTCGTTGACGCCGTCCGTGTAAATCGAAAAGCGCAGCATGGCCAGGTCGTCGTCACCGGGCATCGCGCGATAGCGGTCCTGGTAGGTCAACAAGGCCGCGGAAATACCGATGTTGTCGCTTTCGAGTCGCTTTAGCTTGGAATTGGTGATCATTTCCTGGCCCTTGAGCACGCCGCCGACGAGCAGGCCGACGACCACCAGCACGATGGCGACTTCGACCATCGTAAAGCCGCGTTGCGATGATTCGGGGGGACGTGCCTGGACCGCGGGCGCTGAATTCGCCGCCGGCAGGCGGGCCGGACCGCTGGCCGCTGAGGTCAAGTCGATTGATTCAGCTGGTCGCATATTTACCTCCGCTGTAGCGCTATCCGGGAATCAACGCGGCCCATCATCCTACTCGGGTGCTCTCCGGCACGGTGCGATTTAATTCACACTCGCTAGATTTTTATCTTCCGAATGCCCCGGATTTTGTGACGAGATGCTCAATTTTTCAAGGGCCAGCGTCAATTTTATGACATCGCTCGCCGGCGGGCAGTTCAGGTCCAGCGATCGAGGGCGCCCTCGAACTCGCCGCGGTCGATTTCGATCGCGCCGAGCGAGCGCAGGTGGGCGGTCGACAACTGGCAGTCGATAAGCCGGAAACGACCCGAATCGGCGAGGTGCTTGAGGCACAGCTTCGACGTGTTCGGCTCGTGGCTGAACATCGACTCGCCGAAAAAAACCCGCCCGAGGACGACGCCGTAGAGCCCGCCGACCAGGCGATCGCCGGCGCGACACTCGATCGAGTGGGCAAAACCGGCGTCATGCAGGTCGAGAAAGGCGTCGATCATCTGCGAATTGATCCAGGTGCCCGGCTGGCCGGCGCGCTCCCCGGCGCAGGCTTCGATGACCGCGGCGAAATCGCGATTCTCGGTGATCGCGTAGCGCGCCTGCCGTTCGAGCCTGGCGAGACTGCGGCTGGTGTGGAAGGCATCGGGGTAGAGCACCGTGCGCGGCGCCGGCGACCACCACAGGATCGGTTCGTTTTCACCGAACCACGGGAAGATACCCTGCCGATAGGCGACCAGCAGCCATTCGACGCTGAGCCGGCCGCCCGCCGCGAGCAGGCCGGCCGGCTCGGCGAGCGCCCGCGCGGTCTCGGGGAAATGCGGGCTTGCGTCAGGGTCGAGCCAGGGAATCATTTTTAAATCAGTATTTTAAAGAAACTACTTTAAGCTGAATATCATTTCTCGGCGCGGCGATACGGCGAATGTTCGAGCAGTTCGGCGCGGTAGCTGTCGATGTATTCGCGTTCCTGGCGCAGGAACTGCGCGATCGCGTCGCGAAACTGCGGGTGGTCGATGTAATGGCCCGACCAGGTCAGCGTCGGCAGAAAGCCGCGCGCGAGCTTGTGCTCGCCCTGCGCGCCCGGGTCGAAGCATTCGAGACCCTCGGCGATGCAGTAGTCGATGCCCCGGTAGTAGCAGCATTCGAAATGCAGGTGGCGATAGTAGCTGTCGCAGCCCCAGACCCGGCCGTAGAGGTGCGTGTCGCTGCGGAAAAACAGCGACGCGGCGACGATGCGGCCCGCGTCGCGCGCGGTCGCGGCGAGCACCTGCCCGGGCATTTGCGCGCCGACGTGAGCAAAGAATTCGCGACTCAGCGTCGCTGTGCCGTACTTGCGATCGTAGATTCCGGCATAGAGTTCGTGGATACGGCGCCAGTCGGCAGCGTCGAGTTCGTCGCCGGATTGCAGCCGGATGTCGAGCTGCCGGGCGGCGACAGCCTGGCGTTCCTTGCGGATATTCTTGCGCTTGCGCGAGTTCAGGCGCGCGAGGAAGTCGTCGAAATCGCGGTAACCGTCGTTGTGCCAGTGAAACTGCACGTCGCTGCGCAGATCCAGGTCGAGCGCGCGCAAGGGTTCGAGAATTTCGCGTTCGGCGAACAGCAGGTGCCATGAACTCAATTTTTGCTCTGCGCAAAAATTCTCGGCGGCGCGGCACAGCAGGTCGCGCAGCGCCTGCGCTTCGTCGGGGTCGGTCACGCGCTCGCGGTGCAGCAGGAAGCGCTCACCGGTCGCCGGCGTGTACGGGATCGCGGTCACGAGCTTGGGATAATAATCGAGCCCGCTGCGGTGATAGGCGTTGACCCAGGCGTGATCGAAAACGAGTTCGCCGTAGGAATTGGTCTTGATGTAACAGGGCAGGGCGGCGATCAGTTCGTCGCCGCGGTGCAGCAGGAAATGCGCCGGGTGCCAGCCGAAGGGTTCGAGGCAATCGTGCTGCTCGAGACCGTGCAGGAACGCGTGGCGCGTGAACGGGTAGTCGGCGCGGCCGAGCGCGTCCCAGGCCGGCGCCGGGACTTCGCTCAGGCTGTGGGTGACGCTGACGCGCGGCCGGTCACTGTCGGATTTCCAGCGCATCGAGGTATTTTTCGGCGTCGAGCGCGGCCATGCAGCCGCTGCCGGCCGACGTGACCGCCTGCCGGTAGACGTGGTCCATGACGTCGCCGGCGGCGAACACGCCCGGCACGCTGGTCGCGGTGAAGTCGCCGTCGAGCCCGCTTCTGACGAGGATGTAGCCGTTTTTCATTTCGAGCTGGCCGGCGAAGATGTCGGTATTAGGCTTGTGCCCGATCGCGATGAAGATCCCGGTCACGTCGAGCTCGCTGGTGCTGCCGTCGCGCACGTCGCGGATGCGCAGCCCGGTCACGCCCGAATCGTCGCCGAGCGCCTCGTCGAAGACGTGGAACCACGCGATCCTGACGTTGCCGTTTTTCTCCTTTTCGAACAGCTGGCCCTGCAGGATTTTTTCCGCGCGCAGCGCATCGCGGCGGTGCACCAGCGTGACCTCGGAGCAGATGTTCGACAGGTAGAGCGCTTCCTCGACCGCGGTGTTGCCGCCGCCGATCACGGCGACTTTCTGGTTCTTGAAGAAGAAACCGTCGCAGGTCGCGCAGGCCGAGATTCCCTTGCCGTGATATTTCGTCTCCGACGGTTCGCCGAGGTACATCGCGCTGGCGCCGGTGGCGATGATCAGCGCGTCGCAGGTGTAGACCCCGTTGTCGCCGACGAGGCGCTTGGGCGTTTCGTGCAGGAAAACCTCGTTGACGTGATCGAACACGACCTCGGTGTCGAACCGCTCGGCATGTGCCTGCATGCGCTGCATCAGCACCGGCCCGGTCAGCCCCTCGACGTCGCCCGGCCAGTTGTCGACGTCGGTCGTCGTCATCAACTGTCCGCCGGCCTCGAGCCCGGTGATGAGCACCGGCTCGAGGTTGGCGCGCGCGGCGTAAACCGCGGCCGAGTAACCCGCCGGGCCGGAACCGAGGATGATCACGCGGGAGTGTTTGGGTTCGGACATCGAATTCTCGCTAGCAATCGGGGGTTGGCGAAAGGCGCCAATGGTACTGGCAAAAAAGACTCCTGACTATATGGCGTTTGTACGGTCAATTTCAATTGGCATAATTCGGTGGTTGTCGATCGAGCGGATCATGTAAAATACGGCGATTTATGCAACGCAAGGTCCCGAGTGGCGCAAGCTAAGCCCAAATCACGCCCCGATTCTCCCGACCACAAGCTGATGTTCGCGGCGCAGATCAACCACCGGCTGCGCGAGGCCGGCATGTTGCTGTCGTTCGCGCTGGCGGGCTATTTCCTCGTCGCGATGCTGAGCTACGATGCGCTCGATCCTTCGTGGTCGCACAGCGGCAGTAACACCGAGGTCGCCAACTTCGGCGGCGCGGCCGGCGCATGGGTCTCCGACCTGCTGTTCTATCTGTTCGGCTATCTCGCTTACCTGCTGCCGATCATGCTGATCCACAACGGCATCATCCTGGTGCGAACCCGCGACCTGTCGGCCGAGGACCGCACCCAGATGCTCGTGATCCGCTGGAGCGGCTTCGTGCTGACACTGATCTCGGGCTGCGCGCTGTCGAGCCTGCACTTCGCGGTGTCACCGGACGCGATGCCGCTCGACGCCGGCGGTATTCTCGGCCAGATCACCGGCAATTACTTTTCCCAGGCGCTCGGCTTCATCGGCGCGACCGTGTTGCACCTCGCGCTGTTTCTCGCCGGCCTGACGCTGTTCACCGGCCTGTCGTGGCTCGCGCTGATCGACAATATCGGCAAGTACACGCTGTGGGTGCTCGGCAAGATCGTCGACCGCTACTACCTGATGCGCGACCGCGTCGAGGGCAGCCGCAACCGCACCGAGCGCGAGCAGGTCTTCCAGGTGCAGCAGAAGAAGCAGGAGACGCGCAAGCCGGTCAAGATCGAACCGGTGGTCGAGAAGATCGAGCCGAGCGTGCGGGTCGAGAAGGAAAAGCAGATTCCGCTGTTCAAGACCAGCAGCAAGGGCAACGGCACGATCCCGCCGCTGACGCTGCTCGACAAGCCGCCGCCGCGCACTTCCGGTTACAGCAAGTCGGCGCTCGAGGCGATGTCGCAACAGCTCGAGCTCAAGCTCGCCGATTTCGGCATCGAGATCCAGGTCGAGTCGGTGCATCCCGGGCCGGTCATCACGCGCTTCGAAATCTTGCCGGCGCCCGGGGTCAAGGTCAGCCAGATCTCGAACCTGGCCAAGGATCTCGCGCGCGCGCTTTCGGTCATGAGCGTGCGCGTGGTCGAAATCATCCCGGGCAAGTCGGTTATGGGCCTCGAGATTCCGAACGAGAACCGCGAGCTCGTGACGCTCGGCGAAATCGTGCAATCGAAGAGCTTCGATCGCGCGCCGTCGCCTTTGACGCTGGCGCTCGGCAAGGACATCAGCGGCGAGGCGGTCGTCGCCGACCTGACCAAGATGCCGCACCTGCTGGTCGCCGGCACCACCGGTTCGGGCAAGTCGGTCGCGATCAACGCGATGCTGCTCTCGATTCTGTTCAAGGCGACTCCTTCCGACGTGCGCATGATCCTGATCGACCCGAAGATGCTCGAGCTCAACATCTACGAGGGTTTGCCGCACCTGATCGCGCCGGTCGTGACCGACATGAAGGAAGCCGCCAACGCGCTGCGCTGGTGTGTCGCCGAGATGGAACGGCGCTATCGGCTGATGGCGGCGCTCGGCGTACGCAATATTTCGGGCTACAACCGCAAGGTGCGCGAGGCGATCGTGTCGGGCGCGCCGCTGAAGGATCCGTTGTTCGATCCCAAGACGCGCGAGCTGAACCCGGACGCGGCGCCGGACGAACTGGAACCGCTGCCGTATATCGTCGTCGTCGTCGACGAGTTCGCCGACATGATGATGGTCGTCGGCAAGAAGGTCGAGGAATTGATCACGCGGCTCGCGCAGAAGGCGCGCGCGTCGGGCATTCACCTGCTGCTCGCGACGCAGCGACCGTCGGTCGACGTCATCACCGGCCTGATCAAGTCCAACATCCCGACGCGGATCGCGTTCCAGGTGTCGAGCAAGGTCGATTCGCGCACGATCCTCGACCAGATGGGCGCCGAGACGCTGCTCGGCCATGGCGACATGCTCTACCTGCCGCCCGGCACCAGCGTGCCGGAACGCGTGCACGGCGCTTTCGTCGACGATCACGAGGTGCACGCGGTGATCAACGAAATCAGGAAAACGGGCGAACCAAACTACATCGAGGATGTCCTTGAAGAGTCGAGCACTCTGGTGTTGCCGGGCGAGGCGCCGCGCGATTCGGGCGGTGATGAAATGGACCCGCTGTACGACGAGGCGGTCGCGGTCGTGACCGAGACCCGCAAGGCGTCGATCTCGTACGTACAGCGACGGCTCAAGATCGGTTACAACCGCGCCGCGCGAATGATCGAGGAAATGGAGGCCGCCGGCGTGGTGTCGATGGTGCAGGCCAACGGCAGCCGCGAAGTGCTCGCGCCGCCGCCACCACCCGTGGATTGAAGATGAAAATTTTTCTGCTGTTGCTCGCGTTGTTCGCGATGCCGGTCGCGGCCGACGACGCGGCGACCCGTTTGCGTCAGGCGCTCAAGAACATGGACAACATCAGCGCCGAGTTCAAGCAGACGCTGCGCGACGAAGACAAGCAGGTGGTCGCGCAAAGCTTCGGCACGCTCGCGCTCCAGAGACCCGGCAAGTTCGCGTGGATTTATACCCGGCCCTTCGAGCAGCGGATCATCGCCGACGGCAAGGAGTTGTGGATTTACGACGTCGAGCTCGACCAGGTCACGGTCAAGCCGATGGACGGCAGCCTGGCGTCGGCGCCGATCATGATCCTGATGAAGCAGGCCGACGTCGGCGAGCAATTCGAGATCAACGAGGTCGGCCAGCGCAAGTACCTGTACTGGATCGAACTCGTGCCGCGCGCCGGCGATCTCGAATATACACATATCTATCTCGGCATCGACGACGGCCAGGTGCGCGCGATGGAGCTGCGCGACCGCTTCGGCCAGAGCACTCAGATCGTCTTCGACAACCTGCGCTTCGGCGTGATCCACAACCCGAAAACGTTCCAGTTCGAGCCGCCGCCCGGGGTCGATGTCTACGGTGTCGGCGGCTGACGATTGCCGCGACCGCAGCCCATGGCGTCAAAGCGAGCGAAGCGAAGCAATCTGCCGGGATCGGGCAAGTGTCCGGAGGTTGCTTCGTCGCGCACGGCCTGCGGCCGCGCGCTCCTCGCAATGACCTGCCATTACCGGGGCGAGCGGATATGAACGATCTGTTTGCGGAAGACAAGGCCTTCGCGCCGCTGGCCGACCGCATGCGCCCGCTGACCCTCGACGACGTCGTCGGCCAGCAGCACCTGCTCGGGCCCGGCAAGCCGCTACGCCAGGCGATCGAGGCCGGCAAGCTGCACTCGATGATCTTCTGGGGTCCGCCCGGCACCGGCAAGACCACGCTCGCGCGGCTGATCGCGCAATACTCGGATGCCCGGTTTCTGACACTGTCGGCGGTCCTCGCCGGGGTCAAGGATATTCGCGATTCGATCGAGCTCGCGCGCCAGACCCAGGGCCTCACCGTGCTGTTCATCGACGAGGTCCATCGCTTCAACAAGGCGCAGCAGGACGCTTTCCTGCCGCACGTCGAAGACGGCACGATACTGTTCGTCGGCGCGACCACCGAGAACCCGTCGTTCGAGCTCAACAATGCCCTGCTGTCGCGATCGCGCACCTACGTGCTGAAATCGATCGCGGCCGACGACATCGCGCGCGTGATCGAACGCGCGCTCGCCGACCGCGAACACGGCCTCGGCGAGCTCGGCCTCGAGATCGATGCGGACGCGCTCGCGCTGCTCGCGCAGGCCGCCGACGGCGACGCGCGGCGCGCGTTGACCTACCTCGAGATCGCGAGCGATCTGGTCGACGGCGGCCGGATCGACGCGGCGTTGATCGGCGAGCTCGCAACCCAGGGACCGCGTCGTTTCGACAAGGGCGGAGACCTGTTCTACGAGCAGATCTCGGCACTGCACAAGTCGGTGCGCGGCTCGGATCCCGACGCCGCGCTCTACTGGCTGTGCCGCATGCTCGACGGCGGCTGCGATCCGATCTACGTCGCGCGCCGGGTGGTACGCATGGCGGTCGAGGATATCGGCATCGCCGACCCGCGAGGTCTCGAACTCGCGCTGTCCGGCTGGCAGACCTACGAACGGCTCGGCAGTCCGGAGGGCGAACTCGCGATTGCCCAGGCCGTCGTTTACCTTGCCTGCGCGGCCAAGAGCAACGCCATCTACCGGGCCTACGATGCCGCGATGCAGGATGCGCGCGAATCCGGCAGCCTCGAGGTGCCGATGCACCTGCGCAACGCGCCGACCAGGCTGATGCGCGAACAGGGCCATGGCGAGGGCTATCGCTATGCGCACGACGAGGCCGAGGCCTTCGCGGCGGGCGAAACCTACTTTCCCGAGGGTCTCGAGAACCGGCGTTACTACCATCCGGTCGAGCGCGGTCTCGAAATCAGGATCGGCGAGAAACTCGCCCGCCTGCGACAAATCAACCGGGAGACGAAATCGTGACTCGACCTTTCGCCGCCTCCGCCGACGAAAACAAGGACGTGATCTTCGCTGCGATCGAGCCCTATCTTGCCGGCGACGTGCTCGAGATCGGCAGCGGCACCGGCCAGCACGCGGTTTATTTCGCCGGTCGCGCGCCGGATGCGTGCTGGCAACCCTCCGAACTCGCGGCCAACCTGCCCGGTATTCGCGCATGGATCGACGAAGCGGGCCTGCCCAACGTGCTGCCGCCGATCGAGCTCGACGTGCGCAGCGCCTGGCCCGGACGCCAGTTCGATTTCGTTTTTTCGGCGAACACCTTTCACATCATGGACATGAGCGCGGTAGCCGCAGCCATCGCCGGCGCCGGCCGCGTCCTGCGCGCGGAAGGTCATTTCGCGGTCTACGGTCCATTCAACTACGGCGGGCGCTACACGTCGGACAGCAACGCGAGTTTCGATGCCCGGCTCAAGGCGCAGGATCCGGCCATGGGTATCCGCGATTTCGACTGGCTCGACCAGCTCGCGGGGACCGTCGGCATGACCCTGGCGGCCGACGTCGAAATGCCGGTCAACAACCGCACGCTGGTCTGGCAAAAACGAACTTTATGACGCATAGTTAGCCTAACGCAGCAAGTTATCCCAATCGGTTCGACCATGATCAGATTCGTAAAGACGACACTCCTCGCCGGCGTTTGTTTCGGGCTGGGCCTGACGGCCGCCGCCGTGGCGGACGACGAAGACGCCGACGTGACCCGGCTGCTCAAGCTTCGGCTGGGAACCGACCAGATCGCGCCGGCCGAGGCGACCCGGGCTCCGGGCGTCTACCAGACCCGTTTTGGCAACCGTTTCGCGTACCTGATCGAGGGCGGGCGCTATGTATTCATCGGCGACATGGTCGATTTGCAGATGGCGCAAAACCTGACCGAGATGAGCCGCCGCGAACTGGTCGTCGAGGAGCTGGCCGCCTTCGGCGAGGACAGCCGAATCGTTTTCCCGGCCGACGACGAGGAAAAGGCAGTGCTCAATGTTTTCACCGACACGAGCTGCGGATATTGCCAGCAGCTGCACTCGGAGGTCGGTCACCTGCAGGCGGCCGGCATCTCGGTGCACTACTACCCGTATCCGCGCGGCGGAGCCCGCGGCCCCGGCTACGGCGATTTGCGTCGGGTCTGGTGCGCCGACGACCAGCGCGAGGCGATGAGCATCGCCAAGGGTTCGACCGACGGCACGCTGACGTCCGCCTCGGGCGATTGCGCGGCCGCTGCGGCGATCGACCGGGGCTATGCCCTCGGCAACCGAATCGGCGTTACCGGCACGCCGGCGATGTACGACGTCGATGGCGCGGCTTTCCCGGGCTACGTTCCGTACCAGCAACTGATTCCGCAACTGCTCGGCCAATGACGCGCGCCGCCTGATTCACGAATCCGGCGAAGCGCTTCCGACGTACACAAACCAGGCTCTCCGATCGACGCCACCGGGCGCTTCGGACACGGGCAGGGCGATCGCCCGAATACCCGGTCTGCCGACGAAGCGCGACGTATCGATCCGGGTCGCCGGTTTTGTGGTCGAGCTCAGAGTTTACTGTGTTAGAATTTGCGCGGAAAAATCAAGGTTCGGATCGAATGTCGCAACAGGAATCACCCGATCGGGAAGAGGCTGCCGAAGAGAACGGGGCCGGGGAACCCGGGCAGGATCCGGCGCCGCGCGAAGTCGGCGGGCGCAAGGGCAAGGATCCGACCCGCTATGGCGACTGGGAAAAGAACGGCCGCTGCATCGATTTTTGATCGGCCGATTTTCTCCTTCGAACCCAAAACTCGTAACTCCAGGGTAAGCATCGATGTCCGATTCCAAGCTTCCGCTTTCGCCGCATCTGCAGATCTATCGATTGCCGCTGACCGCGCTGCTGTCGATCACGCACCGCATTACCGGCTTCGTGCTCGCCATTGGCAGCGTGCTGCTGGTCGCGCTGCTCGCGGCCGCGGCCTACAGCCCCGGTACCTACAGCTCCATATTGCCGCACCTGGCGGCCTGGTACGGCCAGCTGCTGCTGGTGGCTTTCGTCTTCGGCCTCTACCTGCACTTTTGTAACGGCGTGCGTCACCTGTTCTGGGACGCCGGCTACGGTTTCGACCTCAAGGTCGTCGACCTGACTGCCAGGCTCGCGATCGTCGTCGCGATCCTGATGACGGCGGCGACCTGGGTGGTCGCGGGGATGGTGGCGGCATGAGCGATCTCAGAACCCCGCTGTCGCGCGCCAAGGGTCTCGGCTCGGCCAAGGACGGGACGCATCATTTCTGGCACCAGCGGCTGACCGCGCTGCTGTTGATCCCGCTGGTGCTGTGGCTCGGCTTCAGCCTCGCCGCGCTGCCGGTGGAGCACGCCACGTTCGTCGCGTGGGTGCAGCAGCCGCTGGCGACGATGCTGCTGACACTGTTGATCATCGTGACTTTCTACCATGCCCAGCTCGGGCTGCAGGTCATCATCGAGGATTACGTTTCGAATCACGGCCGGCGCACGCTGCTGTTGCTGCTGTCGAACCTGGTTTGCCTGGTATTCGGGTTCGTCGGCGTGATCGCGGTTCTGAAAATAGCGTTCGAGGCGTAATCCATGGCGAGTGAATACAAACTGACCGATCATGCCTACGACGTTGTTATCGTCGGCGCCGGCGGCGCGGGTCTGCGGGCGACGCTCGGCATGTCGGCGGCCGGACTGTCGACCGCCTGCATCACCAAGGTCTTCCCGACGCGCAGCCATACGGTTGCAGCCCAGGGCGGCATGAGCGCGGCGCTCGGCAACATGGGGCCGGACGACTGGCGTTGGCACATGTACGACACGGTCAAGGGGTCGGACTGGCTCGGCGACCAGGACGCGATCGAGTACATGTGCCGCGAGGCGGCGCCGGCGGTGATCGAGCTCGAACACTACGGCGTGCCGTTCTCGCGCACCGAGGAAGGCAAGATCTACCAGCGCCCGTTCGGCGGCATGACAACCAACTTCGGCGAGGGCACCGCGCAGCGCACCTGCGCCGCAGCCGACCGCACCGGCCACGCGATCCTGCACACGCTCTACCAGCAGTCGCTCAAGCACAAGGCCGAGTTTTACATCGAGTATTTCGCGATCGACCTGATCATGGAAGACGGCGTCTGCCGCGGCGTCGTCGCCTGGGATCTCGCCACCGGCGAGCTGCATCGCTTTCGTGCCCACCTCGTCGTGCTCGCGACCGGCGGTTACGGTCGCGCCTACTTTTCGGCGACCTCCGCGCATACCTGCACCGGCGACGGCGGCGGCATGATTGCGCGCGTCGGCCTGCCGCTGCAGGACATGGAATTCGTCCAGTTCCATCCGACCGGCATCTTCGGCGCGGGCGTGCTGATCACCGAAGGCGCGCGCGGCGAGGGCGGTTACCTGACCAATTCCGAGGGTGAGCGTTTCATGGAGCGTTACGCGCCGAACGCCAAGGACCTCGCCTCGCGCGACGTCGTCAGCCGCTCGATGACGATGGAGATCAACGAGGGTCGCGGCGTCGGCCCCGACAAGGATCACATCCACCTGCACCTCGAGCACCTCGGCGCCGAGGTCCTGCACGAGCGCCTGCCGGGCATTTCCGAGTCCGCCGCGATCTTCGCCGGCGTCGACGTAACCAGGGAGCCGATCCCGGTACTGCCGACCGTGCACTACAACATGGGCGGCATCCCGACCAATCATCTCGGCGAGATCGTAACCCTCAAGGACGGCGAGCCGGACACGGTCGTGCCGGGCCTGATGGCGATTGGCGAGGCCGCCTGTGTATCGGTGCACGGCGCCAACCGCCTCGGTTCGAATTCGCTGCTCGATATCGTCGTCTTCGGCCGCGCGGCGGCGATCCGGGCCAGAGAAATCATCGAGCCCGGTACGCGTCACAAGCCGCTGCCGGACGATTCCTGCGACTGGATTATCGAGCGCTTCGACCGGGTGCGCAACGCGTCGGGTGGCGCGCCGACCGCGCAAATCCGCGACCGCATGCAGCGCGGCATGCAGAAATACGCCGCCGTCTTCCGCACCGGCGAGACGCTCGAGCAGGGCGTCGCCGAGCTCAACGACGTGTTTGCGAGCTTCGACGACGTCGGCGTCAGCGATCGCGGCCTGATCTGGAACACCGACCTGGTCGAAACGCTCGAGCTCGAAAACCTGCTGCTGCAGGCGCAGTGCACCATACAGGGCGCGCTGCTTCGCACCGAGAGCCGCGGCGGCCACGCGCGCGAAGATTACCCCGAGCGCGACGACGCGAACTGGATGAAACACACGCTGTCGTGGGTCGACGACAAGGGCCGGGTCAGTTTCGATTTCCGCCCGGTGCACATGTACACGTTGAGCGACGAAGTCGACGTGATTCCGCCGAAGAAACGGGTTTACTAGGCCGAGGGAAAAGATCGCATGGCAGAATTTACGCTACCCGCCAATTCCGTTGTCAAGAAGGGCAAGGTCTTCAAGGCGCCTGACGGCGCGAAGAAGGTCAGGCGTTTCGTCGTCTATCGTTACGATCCGAGCACGGGCGAAAATCCGCGCACCGATACCTTCGAGGTAGATCTCGAGGATTGCGGCCCGATGGTGCTCGACGCGCTGCTCAAGATCAAGGACGAGCACGATGCGACCCTGTCGCTGCGGCGCTCGTGCCGCGAGGGCATCTGCGGCTCCTGCTCGATGAACATAGACGGCGTCAACGGGCTCGCCTGCACGACGGCGATCGGCGACATTCGCGGTGACGTCAAGGTCTACCCGCTGCCGCATCAGCCCATCGTCAAGGATCTGGTCTCGGACCTGACCAATTTTTACGCGCAGCTCGCGTCGATCGAGCCGTGGATGAAAACCGCTTCGGCGACGCCGCCGGATCGTGAACGGCTGCAATCGCGCGAGGATCGCGAAAAGCTCGACGGGCTCTACGAATGCATTCTCTGCGCCTGTTGCTCGACCGGTTGCCCGAGCTACTGGTGGAACGCCGACCGTTACCTGGGCCCGGCGACGTTGCTTGCGGCCTATCGCTGGATCGTCGACAGCCGCGACGAAGCCACCGGCGAACGCCTCGATGCGCTCGAGGACCCGTTCAAGCTCTATCGCTGTCATACGATCATGAACTGTGCCAAGGTCTGTCCGAAAGGGCTCAACCCGGCGCAGGCGATATCGGAAACCAAGAAACTGATGATTCAGCGCAAGCTCTGAGCCGTGTCGACGCCCGAGCTTTCGCGCCTGCGCTGGTTGTGCCGCCGGGGCATGAAGGAGCTCGATCTTGTCCTCGGCGGTTTTCTCGAGCATCATTACCCGACGGCAAGCGCCGAGGACCGGCGCCGGTTCCGTGCGCTGCTCGAATTGCCCGACCCGGAACTCTACGCGCTGCTGCTCGGTCGAGGCGAGGCCGGTTCGCCGGAACTCGAGGCCCTTGCCGAACGATTGCGCCGGCGCTGAGCCGGCGGACCCAGGGAGGGGAGCATGCACGTTTTCAGACTCGACGAATCCCGTTTGCAACACCAGGCGCTGCTCGCGATGCACGCGCTGGCGACCGTGATGATCGCGGCCTACGTCGAGGCATCGCTGCTCAAGTACTCGTTGCTCTTTTTGCTGCTGCTGCTCGCGTGGCTCGAGGCGCGACGATTCCGGCGCGCGCGCGGCGTCGAGCTGGCACTGAACGTACAGGCCGGTACGATCCGCCTGGAGCAGGGCGGCCAACCATACTTTTTTCGCAAATACAAGGTTTACCCGACCCGGTGGTTTGCTATTCTTAGTCTTGTCGATCAAGGCCATCACAGGACTCTCTGCTTGGATCCCCACCGCTTTCAATCCGTCGCATGCTATCGTCACTGCCGCTACCTTCTGTGGCAAATGGAGCGTTCCGTTGCTACTTGATTCGAGCCCGGTCCGTCATGGTCGCGCCGCCAACGCGCGCAGCTTCGCCGCACTGATGGAACTCTACGAGCACAACTACATGCGCCTGCGGCAACTGGCGCCGGATCTTCGCGTCGCCGACGAAATGATTTCGGTCGTGCCCGGCCACGAGGATTTGTACCTGTCGATTACCGAGCGTTGCCGTTACACGACGATGCTGCGCATGACCTATCAGTTTCACGAAGCCGGCTGCGTCGTATTCGAACCCGACCTGCACCTGAAGGTCTATCACGACGCGCGCGTCGTCGAAGTGCAGCAATTCCAGTCGCGCCGCCGCGGGTCGCTTTTCCTCACCGACCTGATCGAGCAAAAGTGGCTGATGAACCGCTTCCTGTATAAATGGCTCGGTTACTGTCGCTACCAGGGACATTTCTTCCAGCCGATGCGACACCTGAAGGCGAATAACACTTAACTTTAAGTAAATCACCTATCCGATTGATTTAAAAATAAAAATTACTTTTTATTTTTCGGGTTTCATCACACCTTCGAAGTATTTCCAAATTGCCCTTGACGTGGTCACAGGCCTTGGTAGAATTCCTGACTAATTTAGTCAGGAATTAACGCCAGATGCGACTGTCAACCAAGGGACGTTACGCGGTGACCGCGATGATGGATATCGCGCTGCACCAGAAAGTCGGGCCGGTGACGCTGGCCGACATTTCCCAGTGCCAGGGCATTTCGCTGTCCTACCTCGAGCAACTCTTCGCCAAACTGCGCAAGGGGGGCCTCGTCGAGGGCGTGCGTGGCCCAGGTGGCGGCTACCGGCTGGCGCGGCCGGCGCAGGAGATTTCGGTCGCCGACATCATCGAATCGGTCGACGAAAAGCTCGACATGACCAAGTGTGGCGGGCTCGGCAATTGCTCGCAGGGCGAGCAGTGCCTGACGCACCAGCTGTGGCACGAGTTGTCGTGCAAACTCTACCGTTTCCTGAGCGGGATCAAGCTTGATCAATACGTCAACCGTCCCGATATACACAAACTGGTAAAGCAACAAGATATCCGCTACGGGCGCTTCGTCAATCGTCCACAAGCGGTTGCCTGACCGGAGAGCATGAAGTGAGCAACATCAAGTTACCGATTTACCTGGACTACAGCGCGACCTCGCCGATCGACGAGCGCGTGGCCGCGAAGATGGCGGAATTCCTGACGATCGAAGGCAATTTCGGCAACCCGGCATCACGCAGTCATGCCTTCGGCTGGAAAGCCGAAAAGGCCGTGGACGAGGCGCGCGCGCACGTCGCCGCGTTGATCAACGCCGATCCGCGCGAAATCATCTGGACCAGCGGCGCGACCGAATCCGACAACCTCGCGATCAAGGGCGCGGCGCATTTCTACAGCCAGAAAGGCAAGCACATCATTACCGTCAAGACCGAGCACAAGGCGGTGCTGGATACCTGCCGCCAGCTGGAGCGCGAGGGTTTCGAGGTGACTTATCTCGAGCCCGAGTCGAACGGCCTGATCGATCTCGGCAAGCTGCAGGCCGCGATCACCGATCAAACCATTCTGATCTCGGTCATGCACGTCAACAACGAAATCGGCGTGATCCAGGACATCGCTGCGATCGGCGAGATCGCGCGCGAGCGCAAGATCATCTTCCACGTCGATGCCGCGCAATCGGCCGGCAAGGTCGAGATCGACATGGAAACGCTCAAGGTCGACCTGATGTCGTTTTCCGGCCACAAGATCTATGGTCCCAAGGGCATCGGTGCACTCTACGTAAGACGCAAGCCGAGGGTTCGCCTCGAGGCGCAGATGCACGGCGGCGGCCACGAGCGCGGACTGCGTTCCGGCACGCTGGCGACGCACCAGATCGTCGGCATGGGCGAAGCCTTCCGCATCGCGAAGGAAGAGATGGCGACCGAGATCGAACGCATCCGCATGCTGCGCGACCGGCTCTACGATGGTCTCAAGGACATCGAGGAAGTCTACGTCAACGGCGACATGGAGCACCGCGTCGCCGGCTTGCTCAACATCAGCTTCAACTTCATCGAGGGCGAGTCGCTGATCATGGCGCTGCGCGATATCGCGGTGTCCTCGGGCTCGGCCTGCACGTCGGCGAGCCTCGAGCCGTCCTACGTGCTGCGCGCGCTCGGCCGTAACGACGAACTCGCGCACAGCTCGATCCGTTTCACCATCGGCCGCTACACGACGGTCGAGGAAGTCGACTACACGATCGAACTCGTGCGCTCGGCGGTCACCAAGCTTCGCGACCTGTCGCCCCTGTGGGATATGTACAAGGCGGGTGTCGATTTGAATTCTGTTGAATGGGTAGCGCATTAGGCGCTGCATTAGAGGTGTAACATGGCATATAGCGAAAAAGTACTGGACCATTACGAAAACCCGCGCAACGTCGGCGTCATCGAAGACGACGAATCGGTCGGCACCGGCATGGTCGGCGCACCGGCCTGTGGCGACGTCATGCGGTTGCAAATCAAGGTCGGCAAGGACGGCATCATCGAGGATGCCAAGTTCAAGACCTACGGCTGCGGTTCGGCGATCGCGTCGAGTTCGCTCGTGACCGAATGGGTCAAGGGCAAGAGCATCGACGAGGCGGCGCAAATCAAGAATACGCAGATCGCACAGGAACTCGCCTTGCCTCCGGTCAAGATTCACTGTTCGGTTCTGGCCGAAGACGCGATCGCCGCGGCGATCGACAACTATCGGCAAAAGCACCAGTAGGTCCTCCTCAGGTAAGCCTTCGAGCCCGCGATACCGCGGGCTTTTTTTATCCCCTCGAGGAGATTCAGCGCGACGTCCGCGACGTCTATAATCGGCGCATGAGGATTGCCCCCCGATGAACTTCCTGCCCGTTTTCCTTCGTCTTGCCGGCAAGACGTGCCTCGTGGTCGGGGGCGGCTCGATCGCCCTGCGCAAGGCCGAGCATTTGTTGCGCGCCGGCAGCCGGGTGCGGCTTGTCGCACCCGACATCGACGCGCGTCTGCGCGAACTCGCGGTCGCGGCGGATCTCGAAATCGTCGAGCGCGGGTTTACGCCGGCCGATCTCGACGGGGTCGCTTGCGTCATCGCCGCGACCGACGTCGATGCGGTCAACGCCGAGGTCTCGCGGCTCGCACAGGCGCGTGAATTGCCGGTCAACGTCGTCGACGATCCGGCGCTGTGCAGTTTCATCATGCCGGCGATGATCGACCGCAGCCCGGTGCAGATCGCGATTTCGACCGGCGGTCAGTCGCCGGTGCTCGCACGCCTGCTGCGCGCGCGTCTCGAAAGCGCGATTCCGGGAAGTTATGGTCATCTCGGCCGACTCGCCGAGGAGTATCGTGAGCGCGTCAAGCAGGCTTTGCCCGACGTCGATACGCGGCGCCGCTTCTGGGAGGAAATACTCGACGGGCAGGCCGCCGAACTGGTCTTCGCCGGTCGTCTCGAGGCGGCGCGCGAACTGCTCGAGGCGCGGCTCGAGCAGTTCGACGCGACGGCGCCACGCGGCGAAGTCTATCTCGTCGGCGCCGGACCGGGCGATCCGGACCTGCTTACCTTCAAGGCCTTACGGCTGATGCAACAGGCCGACGTCGTAGTTCACGACCGCCTCGTCTCGGCGCCGATTCTCGAAATGGTGCGGCGCGATGCGGAGCGGATCTACGCCGGCAAGGCCCGGGCCGAGCACTCGATGCCGCAGGAGAGCATCAACCAGCTGCTGGTGCGGCTCGCTCGCGATGGCAAGCGCGTGCTCCGGCTCAAGGGCGGCGACCCGTTCATCTTCGGTCGCGGCGGCGAGGAGATCGCCGAGCTGATCGACGAGGGTATCGAGTTCCAGGTGGTGCCGGGCATAACCGCGGCCTCGGGTTGCGCGAGTTACGCGGGCATTCCGTTGACGCATCGCGATCATTCGCAAGCCTGTATCTTCGTCACCGGACACCGGCGCGACGGCGGCGAGGACCTGAACTGGGAGATGCTCAGTCATGCGAACCAGACCGTCGTGTTCTACATGGGGCTCGATAACGTCGAGCGGATCTGTACGTCGCTGAAGGCGCACGGGCGCGCGCCGGAAACGCCGGCGGCGCTGATCGAGAAGGGAACCACCTCGGTACAGCGCGTATTCGTCGGTGACCTCGACAGCCTGCCCGGCATGATTGCCGACAACGACGTGCGCGCGCCGACGCTGATCATCGTCGGTGAGGTCGTCGCGCTGCACGAAAAACTCGCCTGGTATAATCCGGGCGAGGAAATCACCTGACCCGGCCAACGCGCAGTCAGGAGAGGCCGGCGGCTCGCTAGCCCGATCCTGATCCGCCGGTACCGCGAACGGCCATAATCGCATTTCGGCGAGCCTGAAATCGGCATGGCTTTCGCGCAGCCGCAGCGCGAGCCCCGCGGCAACCTCGCGCTTGCCGTGCAGGGCATGCGCGGCAATCCGCAGCAATAGTCGGCAGGTCAATCCCGGCTGTAGTTCCTCGGCTCGATCGGCCCACACGAGCGCCTGCGCGTAGTCGGCGGGCGCCGCATCCGGGGTCAGGTTCGAAGCCGTGCTTGCGATCGGGAGCCGAAACTATTAACGTGTGGCCCGGTGCTCGTCGACCCGGCCAAACCGGCTATAATCAAACAGGCAATACCAGGCCGGTAGCCGAGGATGGCCGGGCAAGAGAGAAACCATTGAACCAGAAAAGCAAGCTCGTGCTGATGCCCGGGCTGGATGGAACCGGTAAGCTGTTTTCACCGATCATTCCGCTGCTCGAACCCTATTTCGAGCTGATCGTCGTGACTTACCCCGATCTCGCGAGCTTCGACAACTACGTCGACTGCGCGCAAAATCAGCTGCCGTCGACGCCGGGATATTCGTTGCTCGCCGAATCCTTTTCCGGGCCGGTGGCGATCGCGATCATGGCCAACCGGCCGGATCAGATCGGCCCGTCGGTGCTGTGCTCGGCATTCGCGCGCTCTCCGCTGGTCGCGTTGAACCGGATGGCGAACCAGGTGCCGGCCGGAATGTTCTCGATCGGCGCGCTGAGCGACTTTTGCCTCGAGGTCGGCGATGTCGACAGCGAGGATTTCTCCGAGACTCAGCCGCTGCCGGTGCACGTCACCGAGCAGCTCGACGGCACCGTGCTCAAGCACAAGATCTCGGTACTGAGCCGCATCGACGTGTCGGCGCTATTGCCGCAGGTCACGGTGCCGATCCTGCAACTGCAGGGCTTGCAGGATCGAATCGTCTCGACCGGCGATGCGCAACTGGTGCAGCAGAACCTGCCCGCGGTGCGCCGCGTCGATATCGACGGGCCGCATTTGCTGTTGCAGTCGCATTCGCGCGAGTGCGTCGAGCAAATCGTCGCCCACATTCGATCCGAATCCGGCGATTCGGCCTAGCGGCCGAAAGCCGCGTCTCCGCGAGCGGATGCGGCCTAACGGCTCAGTCGAGTTCGCGTCACGCCGCAACGGCGGCATTCGTCTTTTTCCACCGGATCGGCGCCGAATTCGTAGGTCACGTTGACCACCCGGTAATCGTGAAAGCCGAGCCAGCAGAGAAACTGGCCGAGGAGTGGATGCAGCTTTACCATACCGATCGATTCCGATTCGACTGACAGCCGCTATCTTACACCCACCGGCAGCGATTCGTTGAACAGGCCGTGTTTACGGCCCCGGCAGGTCATTGCGAGGACCCCCGGTCCCGTCTCGGAGGCCGGGGTAAACTCCAGCCGGGGCGACGAAGCAACCTCCTGAAGCTGGCCCAATCGCGGAATATCGCTCCGTAGCGATCGTGGTAACCCCGGCTCGGGAAGCGATGCCCTGGCCGTCGGGGTAATTCGCGGCGGACGTCGATCGTATCAGGCGAGATCCTTGAGCAGCGACTCGCGAGTCTCGCCGTCGATTTCGACGCTGTAGGTGTAAACCGCGTGCTGCACGCCGATCTGCCAACGCGCGCCGGTCTTCAGCGACCGCGCCGCATCGTCGCCGATCTCGAAACGCAGGAAGTGCACCGCCGAGGTTTTTTCCTCGGTCGCGCGCTCGAGGTCTTCGTCGGCGATCGACCAGAGCTTGTCGTCGTCGCCGATCTGCATCCAGACTAGATCTTCGATGCCGACCAGCCTGGCGAGCTGCGCCGCGCGCATCTCGGGTTCCGGATACTCGATCATGAACGTGGCCTTGAAGTCCCGCCCGCCCGGAATCAGCGGGTTGTAAGCCTCGAGCTCGTCGTTGATGCCGTCGGCCTCGAAGATCTTCTCGATTCGCAGCATTTCCTGGATCTGGTAGAGCAGGGTCAGGCGATCCTCGAAATAAAGCGTCGCGTTCGGGCCGAGCGCGACCTGCCGGTGTTTCTTGTGCGCGATCACTTGCTGGCGAAACTCGGCGCGTTTCTCGGCGTATTGCTCGAGGCTCATCAAGTCGTCGCGGGTGATCGGCTGGTGCATTCGATCTTGCATCGAATCGAGCATTGAAACCTCCATCGAGTCAAATTCCGTAAGCCTGGCGCAGCAGGCTGATCGGGTGCCGGGTACTGCTGCCGTCGGCGAGTCCGGCGGAAATGTGTTGGCCGGCCATCGGGCAGTCGCTGGTGTAGGCGTCGGGTTCGGCCTTCCGGACGCGGTTGACGACCGGCTTGCAAATCTTCATCGACACGTCGTGGAACTCCCGCTTGACCGCGTAGGTGCCGTCGTGTCCGGAACAGCGCTCGATGGCCTCGACCTCGGTATCCGGGATCAACGACAGGATGTCGCGGGTCTTCAGGCCGATACGCTGGACGCGCTGGTGGCACGCGACGTGGTAGCTGATCTTGCCGATGCCCTCGACAAAATCGGTTTTGAGCAAGCCGGCCTTGTCGCGCAACGCGAGGTACTCGAACGGATCGAAGAACGCTTTCATGACCTTGCCGATGTCGTCGTCGTCGGGATACATCAGCGGCAATTCCTGCTTGAACTGCAGCGTGCACGACGGCACCGGCGAGATGATGTCCCAGCCGTCGTCGACCAGCCGCGCCAGCAGCGGGATATTGTGATCCTTGAGCTTGCCGACCGATTCGAGATCGCCGAGTTCGAGCTTCGGCATGCCGCAGCAGACCGTGTTCGGCACCACCATCGTCGGGATGCCGTTGTGCTCGAACACGGCGATCAGGTCCTCGCCGATCTGCGGCTCGTTGTACTCGCCGTAGCAGGTAGCGAAAATCGCGACCTTGCCGGTGGTCCGGTCGGTCGCCTCGATCTCGTGCTCCCCGGGCCGATGCCCGCGCGTGCGCTTGCTCAGGGTCTTGCTGTGATATTCCGGCAGGCGCGCGTCGGCGTGAATGCCGAGCGCCGACTCGAGCAGCGCCCGCGTGTGTTGGTTGCGGTTGCTCGCGTTGACGACGCCGGCGACGATCGGGATGCTCGCAAAGCTGCCGATCCTGTCGGTCGAGCTGATCAGCTTGTCGCGCGTGCGCGCTCGACCGCGCTTGAAGCCGTTGGCCTTGGCGCGCAGCATCAGGTGCGGGAAATCGACGTTCCACTCGTGCGGTGGCACGTACGGGCATTTGGTCAGGTAGCAAAGGTCGCACAGGTAGCAGTGATCGACGACTTTCCAGTAATCCTGCTTGTCGACGCCGTCGACCTCCATCGTGTCGGACTCGTCGACGAGGTCGAACAGCGTCGGAAACGCGTTGCACAGGCTGACGCAGCGGCGGCAGCCATGGCAAATGTCGAACACGCGTTCGAGTTCGCCGAACAGCGATTTCTCGTCGTAGAAGTCCGGATCGTTCTGCCCGAGCGGATGACGCGTGGGCGCGTCCAGACTGCCTTCGCGGGATGCAGCAGACATGGTGACAGTCGAATCACCGGGCCCTCGCGGGCCCGGCGTCAATCGACTCAGGCGTCCAGGTTGTCGAGTGCTTTCTGGAAGCGGTTGGCGTGCGAGCGCTCGGCCTTGGCCAGGGTCTCGAACCAGTCGGCGATTTCGTCGAAGCCCTCGTCGCGGGCGGTTTTCGCCATTCCCGGGTACATGTCCGTGTACTCGTGGGTTTCGCCGGCGATCGCGGCCTTGAGGTTGTTCTCGGTGCCGCCGATCGGCAGCCCGGTCGCCGGGTCGCCGACTTCTTCGAGATACTCGAGGTGGCCGTGGGCATGGCCGGTTTCGCCTTCGGCGGTCGAGCGGAAAACGGCAGAGACGTCGTTGAAGCCCTCGACGTCGGCCTTGGCGGCGAAATACAGGTAACGACGGTTCGCCTGCGATTCGCCGGAAAACGCGTCTTTCAGATTTTGTTCGGTCTTGGATCCTTTCAGGGACATTGCTAACTCCAGTCGTGTTGTTGTCTGGTCAGGACGCGTATGGTATCAATCCGTCCAGATTAATGAAGTTAATTTTATTTATAATTTCAATAGAAAGTCACAATTAATTCGTTTGTCGAAATTTATTGCCGACGGGAGGTTTTCAGCGCCACGGAGAACGATTATGCTTGCCGGTTCGGCGCCCCCGGGGGCAAATCTTAACGAACCTGACGCCAGTCAATGAAGCAATTCGACGTCTACGCGATCGGCAACGCGCTGGTCGATATCGAATATCACACGACCGACGCGCGACTGCGCGAGCTCGGCATCGAAAAAGGCGTCATGACGCTGATCGACGAGCAGCGCCAGAACAGCCTGTTCGCCTACCTCGGCGATTCGCACGAGAGCATGGCTTGCGGCGGTTCGGCGGCGAATACGATCATCGCACTCGCCCAGCTTGGCGCGAAGACCCACTTCGACTGCCGCGTTTCGAGCGACATGACCGGCCAGGTATTCGTCCGCGACCTGCATAGTTACGGCGTCGACTCGGGACTCGACCATCGTCCACTGCCGGGTGGCGTCACCGGCAAATGCCTGGTTTTCGTGACCCCCGACGCGGATCGTACGATGAACACGTTTCTCGGCGTCAGCGGCGAGCTCGACACCGGCGATATCGATATCGATGCGGTCAGGCGTTCGGCTTACATCTACATCGAGGGTTATCTCGCGAGCGCCGAAAATGCCCGTGACGCGGCGATCGAGGCGCGTCGCATCGCCGAGCGCGCCGATTGCAGGACCGCGCTGACGCTGTCCGATCCCAACATGGTGCGGTTTTTCCGGCCGGCGCTCGAAGCGATGATCGGCGACGGCGTCGATTTGCTGTTTGCCAACGAGGAAGAAGCCATGGCGCTCGCGCAAACCGACGACCTGGCGCAGGCGATCGAGGCGATGAAACCGATAGCGCGAAGGCTCGCGATCACGCGCGGCAAGAACGGTGCGCTGCTGTTCGACGGCAGCGACCTGATCGAGATCGCGCCGCACCGGGTCGAAGCGATCGATACGCTCGGCGCCGGCGATCTGTTCGCGGGCGCATTCCTGTACGGCCTCGCGCAGGACATGAGTTTTCGGCAGGCCGGCGATCTCGCGTCGCTGGCGTCGGCGCGCATCGTGACGCAGTTCGGGCCGCGGCTGCGGGCCGAACAGACGCGCGCGGTGCTGGCCGAATTTAGCGCTGGCAATTGAGACTCGAATCGTTAGAATTGCTTTTTTTTCAATAACCTGGAATACAAATTGAAACTCGCGCTCAAGATGCCGCGCGGGCCGCGCGAGACCGGCTCCGGGCGGCGAGCGGGAAACCGATGACACCATGACCATGCAACAAACCAAAGACTTGCGCATCACCGGGACCAAGGAAATCCAGACGCCCGAGGAACTGATGCAGGAATTACCGCTCAGCGAAACGGCGGCCGAAGTCGTCACGCGCGCGCGTCAGGAAATCTACGCGGTGCTGGACGGCAAGGACGACCGCCTGGTCGTGATCATCGGCCCGTGCTCGATCCACGATACCGATGCCGCGCTCGAGTATGCCGATCGGCTGCAGGCCTTGCGCGACGAACTCGCAAACGAGTTGCTCGTCGTCATGCGCGTCTATTTCGAGAAGCCGCGCACCACCGTCGGCTGGAAAGGACTGATCAACGACCCCGATCTCGACGGCAGCTTCCATATCAACAAGGGCGTGCGCAAGGCGCGCGAGCTGTTGCTGAAGCTCGCCGACAAGGGCATCCCCGCCGGCCACGAGTACCTCGACCTGATCAGCCCGCAGTACATCTCCGACCTGGTCGCCTGGGGCGCGATCGGCGCGCGTACGACCGAGAGCCAGGGCCACCGCGAACTGGCGTCGGGTCTGTCGTGCCCGGTCGGCTTCAAGAACGGCACCGACGGCGGCGTGCAGATCGCGATCGACGCGATGCGCGCGGCGCAGCACTCGCACCATTTCATCTCGATCACGCTGCAGGGACATTCGGCGATTTTCACGACCGCCGGCAACGAGTACACGCACGTGATCCTGCGCGGCGGCAGCAATCGGCCGAACTACGATCGCGTCAGCGTTGCCGACGCGACGAGAAAGCTCGAGAAAAGCGGCCTGAACCCGCGCCTGATGGTCGACTGTTCGCACGCCAACAGCCAGAAGGATTTCAAGAAACAGGTCGAGGTCTGCCGCGACATCATTCACCAGATCAAGACCGGCCAGGACAATATCTTCGGCGTCATGATCGAGTCGAACCTGGTCGAGGGCCGCCAGGATTACGAGCCCGGCGCCAAGCACACCTACGGGCAGAGCATCACCGACGCCTGCATCGGCTGGGACGATTCGGAACTGTTGCTGCGCGAACTCGCCGAGGGCGTAAAAGCCAAGCGTCAGCAAGGCTAGGGCGCCCCCGGCCGGCGACGCCATGCCCCGCAATCGCAAAGCAGGCCCGGGCGCGAACAAACCGAAGCCGGGCCGCCGCCGCTGGCTGTGGCTCGGCGCAAGCCTCGCGATCGCCGCGTTCGCCGGCTACCTCGGCTATCTGAATTACCTGGTCAACGCGCGCTTCGACGACGGCGCCTGGGCGTTGCCGTCGCGAGTCTACGCACGCGCGCTCGAGCTCTATCCGGATCTCGCCGTCGATCGTGACGACCTGCGCTACGAACTCGATCTGTCGAGCTATCTCGTCGTCGAGACGTCGCCGTCGCCCGGGCAATACCGCGTGCTCGGCGAATCGATCGAGCTGCACAGTCGCGCCTTCGGCTTCGCCGACGGTGCGCAGCCGGCGCGCCGCGTGCAGGTTTTCTTCGACGGCGCGCGGATCGCCGCGCTGGTCGATTCCGACACCGGCTCGAAGCTGGCGCTGTTTCGCCTGCCGCCGCTGATACTCGGCAGCTATTACCCCGATACCGACGAAGACCGCTTGCTGCTCGCCGGGGACGAGGTGCCATCGCGCCTGATCGAGACGCTGATCGCGGTCGAGGACCGCCGCTTCTACGAGCACTGGGGGCTCAGCCCGCGCGCCATCGGCCGCGCGCTACTCGCCAACCTGAAGGCTGGCGCAGCGGTTCAGGGCGGCAGCACGCTGACCCAGCAGCTCGCCAAGAACCTGTTTCTCACGCCCGAGCGCAGCCTGGTGCGCAAGTTCAACGAAGCCTGCATGGCGCTGTTGCTCGAACTGCGCCTGAGCAAGCGCGAGATCGTCACCGCCTACGTCAACGAAGTCTTCCTGTTGCAGCAAAACCGCATCGCGATACACGGCTTCGCGCGCGCGAGCCGCATGCTGTTTCGCCGCAGCGTCGAGCATCTCGAGACCGAACACATCGCGCTGCTGGTCGGCATGGTCAAGGGACCGGGGCGTTACAACCCGTTTACGCGACCCGAAGCGACGCGCGAGCGCCGCAACCTCGTGCTCGATATCATGCTCGCCGAGGGCGTGATCGATGCAGACGAGCATGCCCGCGCGCGCGCCGCGCCGCTCGGCATCGTCGCACGCCTGCCCGGCGTCAATCCGTTTCCGGCGTATCTCGACCTCGTCAAGCGCCAGTTGCAAACCAGCTACCCGGCGACGGAGCTTGCCCGGCGCGGGCTCGAAATCTACACCGCCTTCGACCCGCTGGTGCAACGCAAGCTCGAGCAGGGACTCGAGCGGGGGATGGCGCGCTTCGCCGAACCCGAGCTCCAGGCCGCGGTCGTGATCGCCGATTACCTGAGCGGCGACGTACGCGCACTCGTCAGCGATCGGGTGACCGACTACCCGGGTTTCAATCGCGCGCTGATGGCGCAGCGGCCGATCGGCTCGCTGGTCAAGCCGCTGCTGCTTTACGGGCTGCTCGAAGCCGGGCATACGCTCGCCAGTCCGGTCGACGACGAACCGATCCGGATCCGCCAGTCCAATGGCCAGGTCTGGGAACCGCGCAACTTCGATCGCGAAGTCCACGGCCGCATGACGCTCTACCAGGCTTTCGTCCATTCCTACAACCTGCCGTTCGTGCACCTCGGCGTCGACGGCGGGCTCGAGCGGCTGGCGCACAACCTCGACCGGCTGCAATTGCTGAAGCACGACGTGATCTACCCGTCGATGCTGCTCGGCACGACCGCAATGTCTCCTTTCGAGGTCGCGCAGCTCTACCAGGTGATTGCCAACAACGGCTATTTTACGCCGCTGACGACGATTCGTCAGGTCAGCGATCAGGCCGGACGGGTGCTCGACCGCGTACCCCTGGATTCGCTGAAGCTGTTCGACCAGGCGCTCATGATCCAGGTCCAGCGCGCGATGATCGGGGTGGCCGAGCACGGCACCGCGCGCTATCTCGCCGACCGCTTCGCCGGGCTGACGCTCGCCGGCAAGACCGGGACCACCGACGACGCACGCGATTCCTGGTTTGCCGGCTTCGGCCAGCGGATGCTCGCGGTGGTCTGGCTCGGTCGCGACGACAATTTGCCGATCCGCCTGAGCGGCTCGTCGGGAGCCCTGCGGGTCTGGGCCGACATCATGCAGCGGCAGGGTATCGAGGCCTTCAATATCAGTCGCGATCCGGCGCTCGCGTGGCGCCATGTGCACCCGCTCGACGGCGGTATTGCCCGTCGCGACTGCGCGAATAGTGTATTGTTACCGTTTCCGCGCGAACGCTTGCCGAGGTCAAAATCCGCATGCCCATGATTCGAATCCGGCTTGCCGCGACGCTGCTGTTCGGTCTGCTCGCGGCCTGTAGTGCCGAGCCACGCGTCAACCCCTACCAGGCGTCGGCGCCGGCGTCGCCGCGGGTCGACGGCGCGGTCACGCAGTTGCAGCGCGAAGCGGTGGCCGCCTTCGACCGCGGGGCCTACCAGCAGGCGGTCGAACGACTGCAACGCGCGATCCGGATCGAACCGCGCAACCCGTTGAGCTGGCACTACCTGGCGCAAACCTACTGGCGGAGCGGCGATTTCGCGCGTTGCGTCGACATGGCACAACGCTCGCAGGCCTACGGCGCCGGCGACGAGCGGCTCGAGTCGATCAATGCGCGCCTGCTCGAACGCTGCCGCGAGGCGGACGGATGACGCGGCTCGCGAACGAAGTCGCGGTGGCCGACGTGCTCGGCGAAGGCGGCGCGCTCGGCGAATGCATCGCCGATTTCGAGCCGCGTGCGAGCCAGCTCGGCATGGCCGAGTTGATCGCCGAGGCGATCGCGCTCGGCGAATCGCGCGTGATCGAGGCCAGCACCGGGATCGGCAAGTCCTTCGCCTACCTCGTGCCGGCGCTGCTGAGCGATGCGCGCGTGGTGGTTTCGACCGGTACGCGCAACCTGCAGGATCAGTTATTCCACAAGGATATTCCGCTCGTGCGCCAGGCCATCGTCGCGGCCAAGCGCGTCGCCTTGCTGAAGGGGCGCAGCAACTACTGCTGTCGCTATCGTCTCGGCAAGTTTCGCAACGAGGACCGGTTTCGGCGGCGCGCGACGGCGTCGATTTTCGCCGCCCTCGAAGCCTGGGCCGCGGTCAGCGAAAGCGGCGACATCGCCGAGTTTGCCGACCTCCCCGAAAACGACAGCCTGTGGTACTACGCGACCTCGAACGCCGACAATTGTCTCGGCGGGGAATGCCCCGAAATCGACCGCTGTTTCGTGCTCAGGGCACGCAAGCGCGCGCTCGAGGCGGACCTGCTGGTCATCAATCATCACCTTTATTTTTCCGACCTTGCGCTCAAGGCCGAGGGGTTCGGCGAGATACTGCCGCAGGCCGACGTGCTGATTTTCGACGAGGCGCACCAGTTGCCCGAGATCGCCAGCCGTTTCTACGGCCAGCAGATCACGCTGCGCCAGATCGAGATCCTCGGCCGCGACCTGGTCGAAGCCGAACTGACCGAGGCCGGCGAGTCGCGCGCGCTGGCGCGGGCGAGCGACAGCCTGCTGAAGGCCAGCGCCGACCTGCGGCTCGCGCTAAGCGACCTGCCGGAGCAGGGCGAATGGGAGCGCATTCGCCACGCGCCCGCGGTCGCGGCCGCGATCGAGGCGCTCGGCGTGGCCATCGCCGCGCTCGTCGCCGAACTCGATGGGCTCGCCAGTCGCGGCCGCGAACTCGCCCAGTGCCAGCGGCGAGTGCAGACGCTGGAGGCGGCGCTGGAGGCCTTTCTCGCGCCGCACGACGATCTGGTCAGCTGGTACGAATGCCACGAGCGCAGCCTGCGCCTCGCGCTGTCGCCGCTCGACGTCGCGCCGGCGTTTCGCTCGCAGCTCGAGCAGACCGATATCGGCTCGGTGTTCTTCACGTCGGCCACGCTGAGCTCACAGCAATCGTTCCGCTACTACTGTTCGCGTCTCGGACTCGACGATTTCGAATGCGCGCGTTTCGACAGCCCGTTCGACTACCGGCGCCAGGCCTTGCTGTACCTGCCGACGCAGTTGCCCGACCCGGCCGAGACCGCTTATCCGCAGCGCTTCGGCGAACTCTGCCGCGAGCTGATCGAGGCGACCGGCGGCTACAGCTTCATCCTGTTCACCAGTCATCGCATGCTGCGCCTGACGGCGGAGTATCTGCGCGCGCGAGTCGACAATCCGTTGATGGTGCAGGGCGAGGCGCAGCGCAGCGAGCTGTTGCGCCGGTTCATCGAGACGCGCAACCCGGTGCTGCTCGGCACCAGCAGTTTCTGGGAAGGGGTCGATGTCAAGGGGGACCAGCTGCGCTGCGTGATCATCGACAAGCTGCCGTTCAAGTCGCCGCAGGACCCGGTGTATCGCCAGCGCCTGCAGCGGGTCAACGAGCAGGGCGGTAACGCCTTCGTCGACGTGCAGATCCCCGAGGCGACGATCAGCCTGCGCCAGGGCGTCGGCCGCCTGATCCGCGACGTCGGCGACCGCGGCATCGTCGTGCTCTGCGACAATCGCCTGCATACCCGCGGTTACGGCAAGGGCATGCTCGCGAGCCTGCCGCCGATGCGACGCACGTCGGATATCGCCGAGGTTCGCGCCTTCGCGCGCGAACTCGACGGCGCGGCATGAAGATCGAGCCTGTCGGCGAGATCCGCTGTGATCTCGGTGAGGGCCCGGTCTGGGACCCGCGGCAACACCTTCTCTTCTGGGTCGACAGCCTCGCGCCCGCGCTGCACCGGTTCGATTACGCGTCGCGGCGGATCGATTCGTGGGCTTTGCCCGGCGCGAGCGTCGGCAGTCTCGCGTTGCGCGAACGCGGCGGCTTAATCCTGGCGATGGGGCGGGGCCTGTTCGATTTCGACACCGGCAGCGGGCGGGCCAGGGCGATTGCCGAGCCGCTGGCGGAACGCGACGGAATGCGCCTGAACGACGGCAAGGTCGACCCGTTCGGCGCCTTCGTCGCCGGTGCGATGACGGTCGATCTGCGCGTCCGCGACGATTGCCCGATGTTTCGTCTCAGGCCGAACCTCGAGGTCGAACATCTGCTCGACGGTTTCGCCTGTTTCAACGGACCCTGTTTCGATGCCGCCGGCACGCGCCTCTACGTCAGCGGCCGCGTCGACGGTGCGATCGAGATTTTCGACTACGAAGCCGGCCGCCCGCCCGCCAACGGCCGGGTCCTGATCGACGGCCTCAATCCCGACGGCGCGACGGTCGACGCCGATGGCTACCTGTGGAGCGCGCAATGGGACGACGGCTGCGTGTTGCGCATCTCGCCGGACGGCGAGATCGACTGGCGCCTGGCGCTATCCGGGCAGGTCGTCACCAGCGTGATGTTCGGGGGTCCGCAACTGGACCGGCTCTACGTGACGACGCTCGGCGCGCCGGCGTTTGGCGCCGCGCCGGGTCATCCCGACGCGGGCCGCACCCTCGAGGTGACCGACAGCGGGTTCCGCGGTCGGCCGGAGCCGTTTTTCAAAGGCTGAGGCGGCGTGTGTTCTGATCGGGCTCGCAGGTTTCCCACATCTCGAGAAACCGGTCGAGGTAGGACTTGCACTCGAGTTTGTTGTCGAGTTCGTAGTAACCCTCGAATCGCGCCGGGTTCTGGATTCGCAGGTAGGCGCCATCGTCGACCATCAGCCAGCTTTCGCGGAACTGGCGGTCGTTCGGGTTCACGGTGACGCGGATCTGCGCGAAGGTCGGCAGTTTCTGCGCGAGGTGAATCAGGTAATGCCCGCGGTTGGCCGCGACCCGCGTATCGTGGGCGATGATGCGAATCTCGGTCGCGCGGTTGTCGGCCGCCAGCCGGGCGAGATGATCGTGGATTTCGGCGTCGTTGTATAACTCCGGCTCGAGGCTTTGCGTGACCAGCGCGACGCGCGTGACGGCGCCGAGGATCAGGGTCTTGGCGGCCTCGGCGCAATCCGCGCGCCCATCTAATAAAATACTTGAATTTTCGTCCATAAGCTATTGAAATATAATCTATTATTTGATTCGTACTATGGCCCCGTGGTCAGCTAGATCGAGCAGGAGTCGGGCCAGCGGCTCGAGATCGATCATCGTCGCGATGAAATCCCGCGACCATTCCCGTCGCCCGCAAAGCGTCCGGACCCGGTCGAGAATCTCGTCGCCGGTCGGCAACGCGTGCACGCGGCCGTTATAGTAACAGCGGATTTCGTCGCCGTCCGCAAGGTACAGCAAGCGCGTTTCGGGATGTCTGGTCCAAGCGCCCGCCAGCAGGTCGGAGATGTGGACCGGTTGCGCGTCGCCGGCCTCGCGCATTACGGGACTGTCGGACAGCAATTTACCGATCGCATCGCGCCAGACGTCGCCGGGTTGTTCGAGCATTTCGCCTGCGAGCGCCCGCAGCCGTTCGATTTCGCGCGCGGTAATTTCGGCCGGATCGCGGTCGAGTTCGAGGTCGGGGTCCCGGTAGCGGCGTGCGGGATCGCCGCTGCGTTCGCTTTCGAGGACCAGTGATTCGACCAGGCTGCTCGCGCTCGGCGCGCGAAACCCGATCGAGTAGGTCATGCAGCGGTCGAGCGCGACGCCGTGATGGGCGATGCCTGGCGGCAGGTAGAGCATGTCGCCGGGCTCGAGCACCGCTTCGTGATCGGGCGAGAATTCCTCCAGCAGCGCGAGTTCGACGCCTTCCTTCAGGCGCGGCGCGGTAGGCCGCCCTGCGGTATACCGCCAGCGCCGACGGCCCATCGCCTGCAACAGAAACACGTCGTATTCGTCGACGTGGGCGCCGACCGACCCGCCGCGGGGCGCGTAGCTCACCATCAGGTCGTCGATGCGCCAGTCGGGAATGAAGCGGAACTGATCGAGCAGCCCGGCGAGTTCGGGCAGCCATTTTTCGCATTCGGAGACCAGCAGGCTGTAATGCGTCTCCGGCAGCGTGACGAAATCCCGCTCTTCGAACGGTCCGTAGCGCACCTGCCACGGGCTGGTGCCGCCGCGTTCGAGCACCAGGCGGCTGTGCACGCCGTCTTCGCAGGCCAGCCCGGCGAGTTCCTCGGGCGAAATCGGCGATTCGAATTCGGCAAAAGCGCCGCGCAGCAGGCACGGCCGCTTTTGCCAGTAGCGGCTAACGAAGTCTCCGGCGTCGAAACCCTGCAGCCGCCAGATCATTGCTCAAAGGTCTTGCGCCTGCGCGACGGCGTTGCCGAGATAGGTCGCGGGCGTCAGTTCGAGCAACCGCCGGCGGGCATCGTCGGGAAGATCGAGTCCTTCGATGAAGGCGCGCACGGCGGCCGCGTCGACCTGCTGGCCGCGAGTCAGCGCCTTGAGTTTTTCGTAGGGCTCGGGGATGCCGTAGCGTCGCATGACCGTCTGGATCGGCTCGGCCAGCAGCGCCCAGTTCGCGTCGAGGTCGGCGGCCATCGCCGCGGCGTCGACCTCGAGCTTGCCGATGCCGCGGGCGAGCGAGTCGAGCGCGATCAGGATATGCGCGATGCCGCTGCCGAGATTGCGCAGCGCGGTCGAATCGGACAGATCGCGCTGCCAGCGCGAAATCGGCAGCTTTTGCGCCAGATGCGAGAGCAGCGCGTTGGCGATGCCGAGATTGCCTTCGGCGTTCTCGAAATCGATCGGGTTGACCTTGTGCGGCATCGTCGACGAGCCGACCTCGCCGGCGACGGTCTTTTGCCGGAAATAGCCGATCGAAATATAGCTCCAGACGTCGCGACTGAAATCGATCAGCACGGTGTCGAGGCGCGTCAGCGCGTCGAACAGTTCGGCGATGGTATCGTGCGGTTCGATCTGGGTCGTGTAGGGATTCCAGGCGAGGCCGAGCGACTCGACGAAAGCGCGCGCCAGCGCCGGCCAGTCGACGTCGGGATAGGCGCTGTAGTGGGCATTGTAATTGCCGACCGCGCCATTGAATTTGCCGAGGAACTCGATCCGTTCGAGCTGCTCGAGCTGGCGGCGCAGGCGATAGGCGACGTTGGCCATTTCCTTGCCGAGGGTCGTCGGGGTGGCCGGCTGGCCGTGGGTGCGGCTCATCATCGCAACCGCGGCATGCTCGTGCGCCATTGCCGTGAGCGCGTCGACGATCGTCCTGAATCGCGGGCGCAAGACGGCGTCGCGCGCCTGCTTGAGCATCAGCGCGTGGGCGAGGTTGTTGATGTCTTCCGAAGTGCATGCGAAGTGGATGAATTCGGCGACCGGTTCGAGTTCGGGGTCGCCGGCGATCTGCTGCTTGAGAAAGTACTCGACCGCCTTGACGTCGTGATTCGTGGTTTGTTCGATCGCCTTGACCTGCTGCGCCCGGGCGACGTCGAAATCGTCGACGATCGCGTCGAGGCGGGCGTTTGCCGCCGCGCTGAATGGCGGCACCTCGGCGATCGCCTCGCTCGCCGACAGCGTTTGCAGCCAGCGGACCTCGATCAGCAGGCGGTGCCGGATCAGGCCGAATTCGCTGAACAGATCGCGCAGTTCGGCGGTCTTGGTCGCGTAACGCCCGTCGACGGGAGAGATCGCAAGCAGGCTATCGAGTTGCATCGGGAAGACTGGCCAAAGAGGCCTATTCTACACGATTCGGGGCGCGCGAAAACGGCCCGCAGCGAAGCGCAAACCCGCGCCGCGGCGGCTTACTCGGCGGACTTGAAGGCCTCGTGTTTGAAGATCAGGCGCTTGGCTTTTTCGTAGGCTTCCTCGGGGACCATGGTCTCGTCCTTGAGACGGCGCAGTTCCTGCAATTCACGGGCGAGAAACTTGTTCTGACTGTATTGTTTCGCCGTTTTCGACTTCTTGATCTGCATGATGAACTTGTTGATGAAATTGCGAAACTGCTCGACGTCGGGGTTCTTGTTGATCAGCTCGATCAGCCGCACGCCGCCGTGCTGGCTGCGAAAGTAGACCTTGTCGTGCGAATAGTAGATAAACGCGATAAAGGTCATGACCGCGACGACCGACACGCCGATGAACAGGCCCATCGAATTGAGCGTCGGGTTTTCCAGCCAGCCAAAGAGCACCAGCACGACGTCGACGAAAAACAGCGCGAGGCTCGCGTAAAGCCATTTCCACGCGATCGTGCGTTCGCGAAACGGCCGCGGATCCAGGTAGGCGATGTCGATGCGGTACTTGTACTTGCGCTGGTGTTTGTTCTTGATCGACTGGTAGCAGTGCGTGTCGTTGAAGATCGTAATCTTGCGGTAAATGCCGCGAGGCTTGTCGACCTGCTCAAATTCGAAATTGACGTGTTCGACCGGAATTTGTTCCCTGTCGGAGAAATCGGTATCGTCCTCGACGGGACGTAAATCGATTTCGGCGGACTCGAAATTGGCTTCGGACATAGTGTTGTTTTCCTGGCAACAGACTTTAAAAATAGCACAAATCCGGGCTAAAACCAGCGCCGGCACGGGCTATGCGACGAACGGTCGTAAAGCCGTGCAAACGCCCGCGGGACGCGGTTTTCAGGGTTTTGTGACGGGCTTCACGGAAGCTCCGATCAGGCGCATTGCGGCGGCTCGCCGGCGATCGTCGTGCGGTACAGGCAGCGGCGAAAACCGTCGTAATCGTTGACCGCGTAATGCAGCGTGCTGCGATTGTCCCAGATCGCGAGGCTGCCCGCACGCCAGCGGAATCGACAACAGAATTCCGGGCGGATCGCGTGCGCAAACAGGCGTGCGAGCAGCGCCTCGCTGATCGCGGGATCGAGACCGTCGATTCGCGTCGTATAGGTCGGGTTGACAAACAGCAGCTCGGCGCCGGTTTCCGGGTGCCGGCAGATCGCCGGGTGGCGGGTTTCGCGATCGGCTTCGGGGTTGTCGCGCTCGATGCCGATCGAGCCGTCGAAGCGGGCGTCCGCCGCCGGCGCGTGGCGCACGCCGTAGGGCGCGCCGACGTGGATCGCGTTGCGCCCTTCGAGCGCGGCGCGGCAGGCGGCCGGCAGGCGCGCGAGCGCGCGTTCCATGTCGGCCCAGAGCGTGTCGCCGCCGACCGGCGGCACTTCTTCGGCGTATAAAATCGACGCCTTCGGCGGCGCGGCGAGAAAGCTGAAATCGGAGTGCCACTCGCCGCCGAAAACGCCCATGTCGACTTCGTCGGCCTGCTTCAGCACGCGGATGATCTCGGGATGATCCGCGAGCGGCTCGATGTACGGCAGGCGCATCAACTCGCCGAAACGGCGGCTGAAATCGAGCAGCTCGTCGAGCGTCAGCCGCTGCGCGCGGATAAACACGACCTTGTGCTCGAGCCAGGCGCGATAGAGCGCGGCGAAGGCGGTCGCGTCGAGCCGGCGGAGGTCGATTCCCGTGATTTCGGCGCCGAGCCGGGGCGTCAGGGGTTCGAGGTCGAAGGCGTCGGCCATCAGGCGACGATATAGACCGGGCTCGACCAGGCGTAGTGACCGTCCTCGTGCGTTACGCGCACGTAGAGCGCGTTGTCGCGGTCGTCGCGCAACGCGATGCGGCGCGCCAGCGTCACCGAGCAATGCGGATTGTCGTCCGGCAGGCGGAACACGCGAATGCGGCGATCGATGCCGCCGTTGGCGAACACGAGTTCGTCGCGGCCGATGTCGGCGATCGCGATCGTTTCGCTGACCAGCGCGGTATCGATGCGCAGCGTGCCGGCCCGTGCGTCGTCGAGCATCGCGTCGAAGCCGCCGAAACCGCCGGTCGTCAGCGCGGTCCACTCGACGCGGCCGGGCGCGGTCTGCTCGCAACGCTTGTCGAGGTTGTAGCGGTTGATCGGCCGCAGCTCGGCGAAGGCGTTGCCGTCGAGTTCGGCGTGGCCGTCCCAGATGGTTTGCCGGCCGCGGCCGCGATACTCGGAACCTTCCCAGATCACGCGAATGCGCCGGCCGAGTTCGGCCTCGGCATAGGGCCGGAAAATTTCGACCGTGTCGAGGCCGTTGCGAATATCGATACGCTCGACCGGCGACGCGCCGTGCACGTCGACATGGAACTCGACCTCGGCGGCATCGCTGCGCAGGATGTCGCCCATCATCGCCTCGCTCGCCGGCGCCGACGCGACTTCGCCGAGTCGCGGATCGTCGGCAAATAGCTCGGCCCCGCCGTCGAAGCGCACGCGCGTGTCGAGGATGACGCGACTGCCGGTGGTACCGTAGTGATGCCGCCGCCGCAATCCGTGCATGATACCGGCGCGGGTCAGCTCGGGGGCGAGAATGCACGACAGCCCGCCGTAGGCGCCGAAGCTCGTCGCGCCGGGGTGCGATGCGCCCGGCCGGCCCTTGTGCCCATCCGAGTTCGACAGGATGCCGACGCGGTAGCCCTGCTCGAAAGCGTCCTGGATCAGCCATTCGAACGTGCCCCAGGCCGAATGCACCTCGACCGACTTTTCCAGGCGCTCGTCGTGCGCGATCTTGATGTCGGCATAGCGGCCGCCGATGTGCGCGAAAACGAGGCAATCCTCGTCCACGAGCGCGTCGAACAGGTCCTTCGCCGAGGTCGCGTCGCTGTCGACGTCGGACAGGTCGTCGACCAGCGCGTGCGACGAACGATGGATTTGCCGGCCCTCGCTCATCATCAACACGTTGCGGTCGCCGCCGAGGCCGGTGTTGCCCGACCATTCCCAGCCGGGAAAGGCGATGAAGCGGCCGTCCTCGGTGAACTCGGCCGACAGTTCGTTGAGATGCTTCCAGAATTCGTTCGTGATCTGAAAATCGTTGCCCTGGTGCACGCAGATATCGAGGAACGCGCGGTCGCGCGCGAACGCGTAGAAATCGCGCGCCGAGTTGGTGCCGATGGTTTCCTCCGACTGGCCGTGCAGGTCGCCCCAGTAAGGCAGCAATTCGGCGGACTCGACGAAGCGGCACGGGTTCGACCGGACCACGCGCGTGCCGTCGGCATCGAGCAGGTCGATCACGAGGTCGCCCGTTTCGGCTACCTCGAGCCCGTCGAGGATCCGGGTAAATTCGCCTTCGTTGAAACGCACGCTGGCCGGCAGGTTCGCGACCGGCAGGCTGGCGCGCAGTTCGAACTCGGCGTCGCAACGGTTCGACGGGTTGCCCCAGCGGTCTTCGCCCTTGAGGCAGAGCCGAAACGGCGCGCCGATCCGCCGCAGGGTCGGCAGGATCGCCTTGTAGCGGACCGGCGGCCCGGGAACGATTCGGATCGTCGGCTGCTCGGGCAGTTCGACGTAGTTGTAGGTCGCGATCGCGTCGACCAGCACGCGAAACTCGAAAGTGTGCTCGCAAAAAGTCTGCACGCGCATCCCCGGGCTGCCTTCGCGGCGGTCGCCGAAACGGACGATGATCTGGTCGCCCTCGCGCAGGAAACCACGCACGACCTTGATGTAGAGCGTCTTGTCCCACGGCCGGATGTTGCGCTTCATGTCGTACTCGACGTGCAGCACCGCGCCGTTGGTGGCTTCGACGGTGACGTAGTTGGGCGCATCCGGTTTGTCGAATTGCGGCCGGCCCATGTCCGACGCGAATCGGTGCACGATCTTGATCGAGCCGGTGTCGTCGATGCCGAAATAGCCGGCGGTGTAGGTCAGGACGAATTCCATGAACGAGCCGGCCTCGAAGTCGCCGCTCGGCTCGACCGTGGCGGTGCCCATCTTGTCGGGCAGGTAGGTGGAATGCGGCACGCTGGCTTTTCCTCGTGATTGCGGACGGAAATACCGGTAAATTAGGCCTAGTTTACCCAATGACCCGGCGGTGCGTCTTGTCGCAATCCGAATTCGATCTGGCCCGGCTGCTGGCGCGTCTCGACGCGCTCGGCGACAGCGCGCGCGACGCCGACGGCGTGTTGTCGCGGCTGGCGCTGTCGGAGCAGGATCGAGCCGGGCGCGACCTGCTCGCCGGCTGGCTGCGCGCCGCGGGACTCGAGGTCGCGATCGACGCGATCGGCAATATCTTCGGCATCTGGCGAGGCGAAATCGATGCCGCCCCGCTGATGCTCGGTTCGCACATCGACTCGGTCGTCGACGCCGGCATCTACGACGGTTGCTACGGCGTGCTCGCCGGCCTCGGCGTGATCGAAGCGCTGCAGCGGAACGGTTTCGAGCCGGTTTTTCCGCTGGTGGTCGCGGCCTTCACCAACGAAGAGGGCAATCGCTATGCGCCGGACATGATGGGCTCGCTGGTGCACGCCGGCGGTCTCGCGCTCGAGCGCGCACTCGCCACCGTCGGCAGCGACGGCACGCTGCTCGGCGACGAGCTCCGGCGCATCGGCTATGCCGGCGATCTGCCGCCGGGCGCGATCCGGCCATGCGCCTATCTCGAACTGCACATCGAGCAGGGCCCGATGCTCGAGCACGACGGCATCCGTATCGGCGCGGTCGAAAACCTGCAGGGAATCTCCTGGCAGGAAATCACGATTCGCGGCGTCGCCAATCACGCCGGCACCACGCCGACCCGCTTGCGCTGTGACGCCGGCCTTGCCGCGGCGCGGGTAGCGACCTTTTTACGCGACGAAATCGCGGCCGGGTCGGCAACGACGGTCGCGACCGTCGGCAAGCTGAGGTTGCATCCGGACGTCATCAACGTCATCCCGTCGCGCGCGGTGCTGACGGTCGACCTGCGCGATCCCGATGCCGAAATCTTCGCCCGGGCCGAAGCGCGGCTTGCCGAATTCCTGGAGTGGCTCGCCGCGCGCGACGGCGTCGAAATCGATTGCCGCCGGCTGGCGCGCTTCGAGCCGGTCAACTTCGATCCCGGACTCGTCGCCGCGGTCGACGCGGCCGCGACGGCGCGCGGCTATTCGTGCCGGCGCATGACCTCGGGCGCCGGTCACGACGCGCAAATGCTCGCGCGCATCTGCCCGGCGGCGATGATCTTCGTGCCGAGCCGCGACGGAATCAGCCATAATCCGCGCGAGCATACCGCGCCCGACGACCTCGCCGCCGGCGCCGCGGTGCTGCTCGACGTCACCCGCAAGCTCGCGAGCGGGAGCGCGGACTGATGCCTGCGGGATTGCTCGATTCCGCAGTCGATGCGATTGGCGACACGCCGCTGGTCGCGCTCGACCGCATCTGCCGCGGGCTCGACGGTCGTGTCCTGGCCAAGCTGGAGTTCGCCAATCCCGGGTTTTCCAAAAAAGATCGCGCCGCGCTGACGATCATCGACGAGGCCGAGCGCCGCGGCGACCTGCAGCCGGGGCAGACGGTGGTCGAGCTGACGTCGGGCAACATGGGTACCGGACTCGCGATCGTCTGCGCGGTCAGGGGTTATCCGTTCGTCGCGGTCATATCGCGCGGCAACTCGATCGAGCGCGCCCGCATGATGGAAGCGCTCGGCGCCGAGGTCGTGCTCGTCGACCAGCTGCCGCAATCGAAGCCGGGGCAGGTTTCGGGCGGCGATCTCGCCGAGGTCGAGAGAGTCGCCCGGGAAATCACCCGCGAGCGCAACGCGTTTCGCGCCGACCAGTTTTCGCGCGACGGCAACCGGCTCGCGCATTACCGCCATACCGGCCCCGAGATCTGGGCGCAGTCGGGCGGGCAGGTCACGCACTTCTGCGATTTCGTCGGTTCCGGTGGCAGCTACGCGGGCATCAGTCGTTACCTGAAGGAACAGGATGCGAGCATCGGCTGTTATGTCGTCGAGCCGAGCCGCGCACGCGCGCTCGCAACCGGTCGCGTCGACGATCCGGACCATCCGATCCAGGGCGGTGGTTACGCGATGACTTCGCTCGAATTCTTGCGCGACGCCGCGGTCGACGGCTATCTCGGCGTCAGCGGCCGGGACGCGCGCGCCGCGGCGCGCCGACTCGCGCGCGAAGAGGGCATCTTCGGCGGATACTCGGCCGGCGCCAACCTCGCCGCGGCGCTCGAGTTGCTCGCCGGACCGGCGCGCGGCGGCGTCGTCGCGATCCTCGTTTGCGACAGCGGCCTCAAATACCTGTCGACAGATTTGTGGCGCTGAAACCCTTAAACGAGACCGAAACGGTTCGTCTCGTACCCCACTTAATAGGAAAAACCTATCGTTAAAACCGGAATTATTGTGTGCCAGTTAACAGAACGGGCGACTTCCGATCCCTAGCATCGTCGACAACACAGCCCCGGGGCCCGGATTCATGCCCCGGCCAACATCAGACAACAAGATGCAGCGTTATCTGTTCAGTGCAGTTTCAGGAATGGGAGAAGACGCATGTTCAACAAGAAAATTTGCCTCGTGGGTGCCCCCGGGGTCGGCAAGACCAGCCTCGTGCAGCGCTTCGCCAACGGCACCTTCAGCTATCGCTTCCGGCCACAGCCGGGCGTCAACATCGAGCGCCGAGAAGTCGCGGTCGACGGCGACTCGGTGCAGCTGATGCTGTGGGATTTCCAGGGCCAGGACGAGATGTCGCCGACGCCGACCAGTTTCGTCGACCAGGCCGCGGCGATCGTCTACGTCGTCGACGGCACGCGGCTCGAGACGCTCGAGCGGGCCCGGAAACTGAAGCGCGAAACCGAGAAAGTGCTCGGCAAGGCCGTGCCGAGCCTGGTCCTGTTCAACAAGTCGGATCTCGCCGAACGCTGGCAGGTGACCAGCGAGATGATCGGCAAGGTCGAGGCCGGCGGCACGATCTCGCTGCTGACCAGCTGCAAGGAGGGTAGCGGGGTCGATACCGCTTTCAATCTGATCGCCCACGTCGTGACCGGCAAGACCGCGGTCGTCGCCGCCTGAGCCGCCGGATCAGGTGACGCTCTTGCGTGCCTGGCAGGCCGGGTCGCGCCAGCTTTCGTTTTCCAGCACCTCGCGCAGAATTTCGACCGCGGCGTCGATGTCCTGCGCGTCGAGATACAGCGGCGCGATGCCGAAGCGCATGATGTCGGGGGCCCGAAAATCGCCGATCACGCCGCGCGCGATCAGCGCCTGCATCGCCGCATAGCCGTGTTCGAACGCGAACGAGACCTGCGAGCCGCGCTGCGCGGCCGGCCGCGGGCTCGCGAGCCGCAGCGCCGGGCAGGATGCCTCGACCGCTTCGATGAAGCGTTCGCCCAGCCGCAGCGACTCAACACGCAACGCGGCCAGATCGATGTCGTCCCAGAGTTTGAGCGCTTCTTCGAGCACGGTCATCTGGATGACCGGCGGCGTGCCGACACGCAGCCGCTCGATGTCGGCGGCGGGCCGGTACGATGCTTCGAAGGCGAAGGGTTCGGCGTGGCCCATCCAGCCCGCCAGCGCCGGCCGCGTCGCCTCGATCAGGTCGGGTCGCACGTAGATGAACGCCGGCGCGCCCGGCCCGCCGTTGAGATACTTGTAGGTGCAGCCGACCGCATACTCGCAATGGGTCGCGGCGACGTCGACCGGAAAGGCGCCGGCGCTGTGCGCGAGATCCCAGATCATGACCGCGCCGGCGGCCTGCGCGCGCGCGCTGATGGCGGCGAGATCGTGACGCCGCCCGCTGCGGTAGTCGACCTCGGTCAGCATCACCGCGGCAATCGATTCGTCGATCGAATCGGCGACCGCGTCCGGCGCGACCACGCGCAGCCGATGGCCGCGAGCGAGCGTCGCGAGCAAGCCCTCGGCCATGTACAGGTCGGTCGGGAAATTGCCGCTGTCGGACAACACGACGCGCCGAGCGGGGCGCAGTTCGAGCGCCGCGGCGAGCGCCTGGTAGACCTTGATCGAGAGCGTATCGCCGACGACCACGCTGCCGGCCGGCGCGCCGATCAGGCGCGCGATGCGATCGCCGACGCGCGCCGGTTGCGCCATCCAGCCGGCGTCGTTCCAGCCGCGAATCAGCCGTTCGCCCCATTCGTCGACGACCATTGCGTCGAGCCGGGCGCGCACCGATTTCGGCAGCGGGCCGAGCGAGTTGCCGTCGAGATAAATCACGCCGGCGGGCAGCTCGAACAGGTGCTTGCGGCAAATTGCGGTGGCGGCGCCGGTCGGCATGCTTACAGATCTCCGCGCAGGCGCCACAACTCGGGGAACAGTTCGACCTCGAGCATGCGTTTCAGGTAGGGCACGCCGGCGGTGCCGCCGGTGCCGCGCTTGAGCCCGATGATGCGTTCGACCGTGGTCACGTGATTGAAGCGCCAGCGACGAAAGTAATCCTCGAGATCGACCAGTTTCTCGGCGAGTTCGTACAGGTCCCAGTGACGTTTCGGGTCGCGATAGACCGCGGTCCAGGCGCGGGCAATGGCGTCGTCGTGGCGATGCGGCGCGTCGCGCCGCAGGGACTCGCCGGCGAAGGCAACCCCGAGCTTGCTCGACAGCGCCTGCAGCGCGACGTGATAGAGACTCGGCCGCGCGAGCTCCTGTTCGAGCATCCGCCGGTACTCGGCGCGATAATCGAGTCGCTCGAGCATCCCCGGATTGCGGTTGCCGAGCGCGAACTCGATCAGCCGGTACTGGTGCGATTGCAACCCGGACGACCCGCCGAGCACGCCGCGGAAGCGTTCGTATTCGCTCGGCGTCAGCGTGCGCAACACGTCCCAGGCCGAATTCAACTGATCGAAGATGCGCGCGACCCGGGTCAGCATCTTGAACGCCGGGCGAAAGTCGTCGTGTTGCAGCAGCTCGCGCGCGGCGGCGATTTCATGCAGCACGAGGCGCATCCAGAGTTCGCTGGTCTGATGCTGGATGATGAACAGCATCTCGTCGTGCGCGTTCGAGATCGGCCGCTGCGCGGCGAGGATGCGGTCGAATTGCAGGTAGTCGGCGTAGCTCTGCGCCCCGCCGGCGCCCGGCTTGTCCGGCGCGCTCATCGCCGCGCCTCGCGTTCGCGCAGCAATTCGGCGACCAGCGGGCTGGTGGAATCGGCGAGTCCTTCGACCACCGAGAAGTGATGCTTGCCGGGTTCGTAGTGATCGCTCACGCCGGGCCGCTGCCAGCGCTCGGCGAGCAGCCGCGTCTGGCGCAGAAACTCGGGCCGCTCGGCGGCGCCGACCCAGACCGCGATGTCGACGCCGTCGACCGGGCGCTTGAGGGCCGGGCTCTCGGCCGCGGCCTCGGTCTCGTCGAGCCGCAGGATCTCGTTCATGCGCGTCAGCGTCAGCGGGCGCAGGTCGTGCACGCCGCTGATCGAGACGATTTTCTCGACGCGCGTGCGCACTCCGGGCGCGAGCCCGACGTCGTCACAGGCCATGCGCGAGACCAGGTGCCCGCCGGCGGAATGGCCGGCGAGGCGCAGCGGTCCGGCGACGCGCTCGGCAAGGAATTCGATCGCGGTGCGGATTTCGCCGGTTATTTCGGCGATTCTCGCGTTCGGCGCGAGCGTGTAGCTCGGAATCGCGAACGCCCAGCCGGCCGCCAGCGGGCCCGCCGCGAGCTGCGACCAGAAAGACTTGTCGAGCTTGTGCCAGTACCCGCCGTGGACGAACACGACCAGTCCGGCGGGTTCGCCGGGCGGATGAAACAGGTCGACGCGGTTGCGCTCGCCCGGACCATAGGCCAGGTCGATTTCGGCGCGTCCGGCAGATTCGGCATCGGCGCGGAACGCGGCCGCGGCGTCGGCCCAGCGGGCGGGCAGGCGGTCGGACCCGGCGACATGGCCTGAATTGTCGAACGCATCGTCCCAGTCGATCATTGGCGTGCTCCCGGATAGCCACTGGCGGCGTGCAGATTATACCCCGAGGGCTCTGCCAGGCGACCGGCGCAAGCCCATTTTATCGCCGCCAGAGGGGTATAAATTTAATTTAGGTTTAAAACTTTATACTTGAAATATCTAACTGAAAACGTAAACTGGGTTGCTCGAACAGCGACGACCCGGGGCGGGGCGTCGGCCGGTGGAGAAGAGCGATGCGAATTGCATGTCTGGGTGGCGGTCCCGCGGGATTGTACTTCGCGATTTCGATGAAATTGCGCGATCCGGCGCACGAAGTCGTCGTAATCGAACGCAACCGCGCCGACGACACCTTCGGTTGGGGCGTGGTCCTGTCGGACGAGGCGCTCGACCACCTGCACGCCAACGATCCGGAATCCGCGCGGGCGATCCGCGAGCACTTTGCCTACTGGGACGATATCGCCGTGATCCACGGCGGCACGCGCACGGTTTCTGGCGGCCACGGCTTCGCCGGTATCGGCCGGATGAAGATGCTGACGATCCTGCAGCAGCGCGCTCGTGAACTCGGCGTCGAGCTGAACTTCGGGACCGAGGCGCGGCCGGTCGCCGAATACCAGGCCGAATTCGATCTCGTGGTCGCCTGTGACGGTATCAATTCGCGCGTGCGCAACGAACTCGCCGGGCATTTCAGACCGGATATCGACGTGCGCAAGTGCAAGTTCATCTGGCTGGGCACACACCAGAAATTCGACGACGCGTTCACCTTCATTTTCGAGAAAACCGAGCACGGCTGGATGTGGATTCACGCCTACCAGTTCGACGCCGAAACGGCGACCGTCATCGTCGAATGCACGCAGCCGACCTGGGACGCGTGGGGCTTCGAAGCGATGTCGAAGGAGCAAATCATTCACACCCTCGAACAGATTTTCGCCGAGTACCTCGGCGGCCACGCGCTGATGTCGAATGCGAGCCACCTGCGCGGCGCGGCGGTGTGGATGAATTTCCCGCGCGTGATCTGCGAGCAATGGCACTTCGAGAACGTCGTGTTGATGGGCGACGCCGCCGCCACCGGGCATTTCTCGATCGGTTCGGGTACCCGCCTCGCGTTCGACAGCGCAATTTCGCTGGCCAATTACCTGCATAGCGAATCGACACCCGAGGCCGCGTTCGAGCGCTACCAGGACGAGCGCCGCCTCGAAGTGCTGCGGCTGCAGTCGGCGGCGCGCAATTCGCTCGAATGGTTCGAGCAGGTCGAACGCTACCTCGACATGGACCCGGTGCAGTTCAACTACTCGCTGCTGACGCGCTCGCAGCGCATCAGTCACGAGAATCTGCGCCTGCGCGACCCCGACTGGCTGCGCTCGGCCGAGGCCTGGTTCCAGCGTCGGGCCGGCGTGCCGGCCGACGCGCCGGTACGCGCGCCGATGTTCGCGCCCTACCATTTGCGCGACCTCGAACTCAGGAACCGCATCGTCGTATCGCCGATGGCGCAGTACAAGGCGGTCGACGGTTGCCCGACCGACTGGCACTTCGTGCATCTGGCGGAGCGCGCCAAGGGCGGCGCCGGGCTGGTCTATACGGAGATGACCTGCGTCTCGCCCGAGGGCAGGATCACGCCGGGCTGCGCCGGGATCTATGCGCCCGAGCACGAAGCCGCGTGGCGGCGTCTGACCGGGTTCGTGCACCGCGAAACCGAAGCGAAAATTTGCTGCCAGCTCGGTCACTCGGGGCGCAAGGGTTCGACCCAGCTCGGCTGGCAAGAGATGGACGCGCCGCTGCCCGACGGTAACTGGCAAGTCATGTCGGCATCGCCGATCCCGTGGTCGCCGCGAAACCCGGTGCCGCGAGAGATGACGCGGGCCGATATGGACCGAGTGCGCGACGAGTTCGTCGCCGCGACCGAGGCGGCCGAGCGCGCCGGCTTCGACATGCTCGAACTGCATGCCGCGCACGGCTACCTGATCTCGTCGTTCATCTCGCCGCTGTCGAACCGGCGCGACGACGAATACGGCGGCAGTCTGGAGAACCGCATGCGCTACCCGCTTGAGGTGTTCGCGGCGATGCGTGCGGCCTGGCCCGCGCACAAGCCCTTGTCGGTGCGCATTTCTGCCAACGACTGGGTCGGCACACGCGGCATCACGCCCAACGACGCGGTCGAGATTGCGAAGCTCTTCCATGCCGCCGGCGCCGATATCATCGACGTGTCGGCCGGGCAGACGTCAACCGACGCGCAGCCGGTCTACGGGCGCATGTTCCAGACGCCGTTCTCCGACCGCATCCGCAACGAGACCGGAATCGCGACGATGGCGGTCGGCAACATCTACGAGGCCGATCACGTCAACTCGATCCTGATGGCGGGCCGCGCCGATCTCGTCTGCCTTGCGCGCGCGCACCTGGCGGATCCGTACTGGACGCTGCACGAGGCCGCGCGCATCGGCGATCGCCACGAACACTGGCCGCTGCCGTATCTCGCCGGCCGCGACCAGCTGTGGCGCCTGGCCGACCGCGAGGCCGAGGCGATCCGCGTATGAGCGTCGTCGACCAACACGTCGTGATCACCGGCGGCGGCAGCGGCGTCGGCGCGGCGATGGCGGCGCGCTTCGCCGCCGCCGGCGCGAAGGTCAGCATCCTCGGCCGCCGCGCGGGGCCGCTCGACGAGATCGCGGCGCAAACCGGTGCGTTCGCCGCGACCTGCGACGTGACCGATGCCGCGGCGCTCGACGCCGCGCTCGAGCGAGCCGTCGACGCCCACGGTCCGGTCGCGATCGCGATCGCCAATGCCGGTGCGGCCGCGAGTAAACCCTTCGCGAAAATGCAAATCGACGACCTGGATGCCGCGCTGGCGGTCAACCTCGGCGGGACCTTCAATCTGTGGCGCGCGACCATCGACGGCATGCAGGCCGCCGGCCGGGGCCGCCTGATCGCGGTCGCGTCGACAGCCGGGCTCAAGGGGTACCCGTACGTCAGCGCCTACTGTGCGGCCAAGCACGGTGTCGTCGGGCTGGTGCGCGCGCTCGCGCAGGAACTCGCGAAATCCGGCATCACGGTCAACGCGCTGTGCCCGGGCTACGTCGAAACCCCGCTGCTCGAGGATGCAATCGAGAATATCGTTGCCAAAACCGGGATGACGGCCGACCGGGCCGCGGCGACGCTGCGCGCGCACAACCCGCAGGGTCGCTTCGTGCAGCCCGGCGAGGTCGCGGCCGCGGCACTGTGGCTGTGCGACGACCAGGCCGAATCGATCAATGGCCAGGCTTTGGCCGTAGCCGGAGGCGAAATATGAGTGCGCGACGTCCCGCGCAGCGCCTCGAACCGGTCAGCAAGACGCGACTGCGATTGTGGCTTCGCCTGCTCAAGGCGACGCGCTCGGTCGAGACCGAGTTGCGCGAGCGCCTGCGCACCGAGTACGCGTCGACGCTGCCGCGCTTCGACGTCATGGCGGCGCTCGAGCGCCACCCCGACGGGCTCAAGATGAGCGAACTGTCGCAGGTGCTGCGCGTCTCCAACGGCAACGTCACCGGCATCGTCGAGCGCCTGGTCGACGACGGCATCGCGTTGCGCGAGCCGGTGCCGGGCGACCGCCGCGCGGTATTGATCCGCTTGACCGCGAAAGGTAGCGACGAATTCGACCGGCTCGCAAGCGCGCACGAAACCTGGATCGACGCGCTGCTCGGCGATCTCGATCCCGGCCAGGCGACCGCATTGACCGAATTGCTCGAACGCATCCCGCGCGATTCCACGGAGGAACCAAGCTCATGACTCTCGCTGCGACCCAACACTTTCAGAGCCGGGTCGATGCCGGCATTGCGACGCTCGCGCTCGACCGGCCCGAGCGCAAGAACCCGCTGACCTTCGATTCCTACGCCGAGCTGCGCGACTGGTTTCGCGCGCTGCGCGACGCGGACGAAGTCGAGGCGGTGATCTTCGCGTCCAACGGCGGTAACTTCTCTTCGGGCGGCGACGTGCACGACATCATCGGCCCGCTCCTCGAGATGGACATGAAGGAATTGCTCGCGTTCACGCGCATGACCGGCGACCTGGTCAAGGCGATGCTCGCCTGCGGCAAGCCGATCGTCGCCGCGGTCGACGGCGTCTGCGTCGGTGCCGGCGCGATCATCGCGATGGCGTCGGACCTCAGGTTGGCGACGCCCGACGCGAAAACCGCGTTCCTGTTTACGCGCGTCGGCCTCGCCGGCTGCGATATGGGCGCCTGCGCGATACTGCCGCGCATCATCGGTCAGGGCAGGGCGGCCGAGCTGCTCTACACCGGGCGCAGCATGAGCGCGGAAGAGGGCGCGGCCTGGGGTTTCTACAATCGAATCGTGCCGGCCGATGAACTCGACGCCGAGGCGCGCAAGCTCGCCGAACGAATCGCCGCCGGGCCGAACTTCGCCCACATGATGACCAAGACGATGCTCGCGCAGGAATGGTCGCTGTCGCTCGAGCAGGCGATCGAGGCCGAGGCGCAGGCGCAGGCGATCTGCATGCAGACGAAGGACTTCGAGCGCGCCTATCGCGCCTTCGTCGACAAGCAGAAACCCGAATTCGAGGGCGACTGATGGCCGACCGCGACTATCTCGACTGGCCGTTCTTCGAAGCGCGTCATCGCGAGCTCGCCGAGGCGCTGGAAGCCTGGTGCGAATCGCATCTCGGCTCGATCGACCATGCCGACACCGACGCGACCTGCCGCAAGCTGGTGGCGATGCTGGGCGCCGATGGCTGGCTCGAGCATACCGGGGCAGGGGACGGCGAGACGCTCGGCGTGCGCACGCTGTGCCTGGCGCGCGAAACCCTCGCTCGCCACGACGGGCTCGCGGATTTCGCGTTCGCGATGCAAGGGCTCGGTAGCGGCGCGATCTCGCTGTTCGGCAACAAGCGCCAGCGCGAGCAATGGTTGCCGTTGACCCGCAGCGGCCAGGCGATCGCCGCATTCGCGCTGACCGAACCGCAGTCGGGCTCGGACGTCGCCAACTCGACGATGACGGCAAGGCGCGACGGCGACGACTACGTGCTCGACGGCGAGAAAACCTGGATCTCGAACGGCGGCATCGCCGACGTCTACACGGTTTTCGCGCGCACCGGCGAAGGCGAGGGCGCGAAGGGCCTGTCGGCCTTCGTGCTGCCGGCCGGCCTGCCCGGTTTCGACGTCGTCGAGCGGCTCGACGCGATCGCGCCGCACCCGCTCGCACGATTGCGTTTCAGGGATTGCCGGGTCCCGTCGTCAGGCTTGATCGGCAAACCAGGCGAAGGCTTCAAGATCGCGATGTCGGTGCTCGACGTGTTCCGCTCGACGGTCGCCGCGGCCGCGCTCGGGTTTGCCCGGCGCGCGCTCGACGCGGCGCTCGAACGCGTGCAGACGCGCGAAATCCAGGGCGCGCCGCTGGCCGATTTGCAGCTCGTGCAGGGGCATATCGCCGACATGGCGCTCGACATCGACGCCGCCGCGCTGCTGGTCTACCGCGCCGCCTGGCGCAAGGACAGCGGCGCGCCGCGGGTCACGCGCGAGGCCGCGATGGCCAAGCTGTTCGCGA
>JAHEKJ010000177.1 GCA_024638385.1 Gammaproteobacteria bacterium
CCGGCGATCAGCAGGAACACGACGCCGGCGACCGCGTTGGCCTTCATCAGGCTTTCGGCGTCGCGATCGAAGTAGAATCCCGAATCCGGGCAGACTCTGAACCGGGCCATGTCAGTTCTCCCTCACGTAGATTTTGCCGAGCATCAGGTGGTGGCCGATGCCGCAGAATTCGTTACAGACGACGGTGTATTCGCCGGCCTGGTCGGGCGCGACGGTCAGGACCATCTCGTAGCCCGGCAGGATTTGCATGTTGATGTTGACCGGCTGCAGCGAAAAGCCGTGGTTCCAGTCCATCGACGACAGGTGCAGGCGGTAGGGCTGGTCCTTTTCCAGCTCGAGGATCGGGTACCACTGCCACAGCCGGCCGAGCATGTAGACGTCGCTGCCGACCGGCGGCTTGACCACCGGGATGCCGGCCTCGGTGCCGACCTGGTATTGCGCGACCATCGCGTCGACCCGCGCCTGGAATTTCTCCGGCGTCGTCTGGTACGCCTCGCTCGACAGGTTCTGTTTTCCATACAGGTGCCAGTACGGCATCATCAGGAACATGATCAGGCACCAGATCAGCGCGATGCCGACCCAGATGACTTCCTGCTTGCCGACCGGCGTGCTCCACCAGTTGCGTTCGGCAGGGGGCATGAATGAACTCATGATTCGATCTCCTTCAAGCGCTCAGGGCGCGACCGGGATGGTGGCGATTTCCATGATGCCCCACATGATGTAGAACACCGTCGGCATCGTGACGCCGAGAAACAGCAACAGGAACGGGTTGTCGAGCAGCCGCTGGAAAAACGGCACGCGCTCGGGTTTGGGGAGATCGTCGGTGGCTGACGGGGCGTTTTCTTCTTGCATGATTTACCTCGCTGACGGGCGGTGATCGCCGGGCGCGCGGGCGGCGCCGATTCCTTGCAACCCCGGGAACCGGGCCGGGCAGCCCCGCGATGGGCATCCGGCGACACTGCGACAAGATGCAGATTACTCCCCGCCCGCGGGCAAGAACTTGATTAATGTCAATTCGCCGGCGGCGTTTGCGATTGACTTTCATCAAAGAGCCTCGCGGGGGCGCGTGCTAGCTTGCCGGACTGATGGCCGCGCCGCTTGCGGCGCGGCTCGCGTGGAGACGAAACGATGGCATCTCTCGAATGGCGTGACGAGTATTGCACCGGCATCGCCGGCGTCGATTACGAGCACCAGGCGCTGATCGCGCAGATCAACGCCGTGCTCGCGCTGATCGGCCAGAACGGCGAGCGCCGGCGCGTGATCGACGGGCTCGGCGACATCTACGGCGCGATCTCGGCGCACTTCGCGCTCGAGGAGCGGATGATGGAACGTCACGACTACGCCGAATACGCCGAGCACAAGGCCGACCACGATCGCCTGCTCGACGAGATCCAGGAACTCACGCTGGACTACGAATCATCGGATTCGCTCGACCGGGACGCGTTCACGCAACGGCTCGCCGACTGGTTCGGAAACCACTTTCAGACCCACGACGCCCGCCTGCACCGGCTGGCGTGGCTGCGCGAGCACGACCACCCCAGCCCGTCGAAGCTTGAGAAAATGATTCGCCATGCGAAAGACCGCTTGCGACATCGGCCCTAGGCGCATAGCGCTCGGCGCGCTGGTCGTGCTGGCCGGCCTCGCCTTCGTGCCCGCCGCCGGCGCGGCGAGCGAGAACCTCGCCGGCTTCTACGCGCGCGACGGCAACGACGGCAGCCCGGCGGCGACCGCCGGCAACAACATCTACGTCAAGTTCTTCCCCGACCGCTGGCTCGGCATGCTGTTCATCCCCTACCCCTACGCGACCGGCGTCGACGCCGCGACCGTCGACGAAGTGTTCGCCGCGGCGCGCGCGCAAACCACCAGCGCCGCCTATCTGCGCAACCGCTTCGATCTGCTCGACGAGGCCGCGACCGTGCAGATCGAGCGCTACGGCTATCTCGGCGAGCGCATCGCCTTCGAATGCGGCGCGCTGTCGGCCTGCACGATCCGGCTCGGCGACGGTTACCTCGAGCTGATCAAGCCCGGCGTCATCAACGAACACATCGTTCGCTACCAGCATGTCGCGTTACCATGAGCAGCCTGGTACTCACCCCCGGGAGCGTCGCTGACATGGGGCATTGGCGCCCGTTTCCGATCGGCAGCCTGCTGGTGGTCGCGATCGTGCTGGTCGCGATGCTGGTGACGTACTGGCTGGTGCGGCCGCCGGCGCCGCCGGCGGAGCTCGAGCCGGTGCTCGAGCGCCAGTTCCGCCCGCTCGCGGCGTTCCAGCTGAGCCGCCATAACGCCGCGCCGCTGACCGAGCGCGACCTGCGCGGCAAGTGGAGCCTGTTCTACTTCGGTCATCTCGCCTGCGCCGAGGATTGCGCCGCGGCGCTGCGCGAACTGGCGCGCCTCGAGGCCGCGCGTGCCGACGACGGGGACCCGCGCGACGCGCCAACCCAGGTAATCTACGTGTCGGTCGACCCCGCGCGCGACAGCGGCGAACGCCTCGCCGGGTACGTCGCGCATTTCGACCGCGGCTTCATCGGCGCGACCGCCGGCCAGGGCCAGATCGACAGGCTGAGCGCGCAGTTCGGCGTCGCGCTCGAAGCGGCGGCCGCGAGTGGGCCGGAACGCTACGCGCTCGACGGTTCGATCTACCTCGTCGACCCGTTCGGCCGCCACGTCGCGAGCTTCGACGCGCCGCACTCGGCGGCGACGCTGCGCGCACGGCTCGAGGAAATCATCGATTACTACGCGCGCCGCGGCGCGCGCGCGGCGCCGCGCGGCGAATCAGTCGTCGCGTTTGCCGCGGCGGCGCGACTGGCGCCAGGCCCAGACGAAATAAGCCGTGATCAGCGCGACGTTGACGATCACGCCGATGACGAAAAAGCCGATCGGCGCGTCGGGGTCGCTGCGCGGAGGCTCGGCGGCGGGCTGCTCGCTGAGCGCGATCAGCTCGCCGCGACTGGAAACGGGGTCGAAGCTCATGTCGGTTGAACAGTTTACGCTACCGGCGCCCGCGCGCAACGCGCGCCGGCTCGCGATCGGCTGGTTGCTGCTCGGCCTCGGCGCGCTGGTCGTCGGCGGCCTGTTCACGCTGCTGATCGTGCTGTCGCGCACGCCTTACTTCCAGCAGATCGTGCCGTTCGTCGACTTCTTCCATACCGCGCTGGTGGTGCACGTCAACCTGACCGTGCTGGTCTGGTTCCTCGCTTTCGCCGGCGTGCTGTGGAGCTACACGCCGTCGCGGCGCTGGCTCGCCGCCGGCCGCGGCGCGCTGCTGCTCGCGGTCGCGGGCACCGTGCTGATCGTGCTCGCGCCATTCACCGGCGACGGCCAGCCGCTGATGAACAACTACGTGCCGGTGCTGCAAAACCCGGTGTTCTTCGCCGGGCTCGGCCTGTTCGGCCTGGGCTTCGCGCTGCTGGTGCTGCGCGCGGTCCGCACCGCGTTCGACGTCGATAACCGCAGCGGCGGCGAGAGCGCGCTGCGCTTCGGCCTGTTCGTAGCGGCGATGGCGTCGCTGTCGGCGCTGGCCGCGCTCGCGATGTCGTACCTCGGCATCGACGACGGTTTCGAGGGCCTCGCCTACTACGACCGGCTGTTCTGGGGCAGCGGCCACATCATCCAGTTCAGCCACACGCAGATGATGCTGATCGCGTGGCTGTGGCTCGCGAGCGCGAGCGGCGCGCGACTGCGGCTGACGCCGCGCGTGACGCTGCTGTTGTTCGCGCTCGGCCTGTCGCCGGTGTTCGCGGTGCCGGCGATCTACGTCGCCTTCGACGTCAGTTCGGGCGGGCACCTGTTCTGGTTCATCCAGCTGATGAAGTTCGGCGGCGCGGTTGCGGCGGTACCGATCGGCCTCGCGGTGCTCCTCGCGGTGCTCGAATACCGCCGGCCGGCGCCCGGCCGCGCGCTCGAGCGCAACGCGCTGTGGTTCTCGATGCTGCTGTTCGGCGCCGGCGGCGCGCTCGGTTTTTTGATCAACGGCAGCAACGTCACCGTGCCGGCGCACTACCACGGCTCGATCGTCGGCATCACGCTGGCGTTCATGGGCCTGACTTACCATCTCTTGCCGCGGCTCGGTTTCGCCGCGGTAACCGGGCGCTTCGCGCGCTGGCAGCCCGGCATCTACGGCGGCGGCCAGTTGCTGCACATCGCCGGCCTCGCGTGGTCCGGCGGCTACGACGTCGCGCGCAAGTCGACCGCGACCCAGCAAAGTTTCGAACAGGTCGCCGGCATGGGCCTGATGGGCCTCGGCGGGCTGGTGTCGATCGTCGGCGGGCTCATGTTCCTGATTCTCGTCTACCGCTCGATGCGGCCCGCCAGGCGGCGCCCGCTCGGTGTCGGCGCCGCCGAACCCGGTTTCGGGCAACCCCGGTCGGGTTGATATTAATCAAAGACAGGCCGATCCCGGCCGCCAATAATCCGGGGCATGATCGTCGATTACAACCCTCAAAAACCCGCGCAGGCGACGGCCGAGCAAGCCTCCCCCGGAGCGACCCCGTGAAATCCGCCGGCCTGGTATCGCTGGTCGGCGCGGGCCCGGGCGACCCCGAGCTGCTGACGCGCAAGGCGCTGCGGCGCATCCGCCAGGCCGACGTGGTGGTCTACGACCGCCTCGTCAGTGCCGAAATCATGCGCCTCGTGCCGCCCGGCGTCAGCCGCATCGCGGTCGGCAAGTCGCCGGGGAAACACTGCGTGCCGCAGGCGCAGATCAACGCTATGCTCGTCGGCCTCGCGCAGACCGGGCGCCGCGTCGTGCGGCTCAAAGGCGGCGACCCGTACATCTTCGGCCGCGGCGGCGAGGAAGCGCTCGAACTCGAGTGCCACGGCATCCCGTTCGAAGTCGTGCCGGGCGTGACCGCGGCGGCCGGTTGCGCGAGCTACGCCGGCATCCCGCTGACCCACCGCGGCCTGAATCACGGCGTGCGCCTGCTGACCGGCCACCTGCACGACGACGATTTCCGCAACGTCGACTGGCAACGCGTCG
>JAHEKJ010000178.1 GCA_024638385.1 Gammaproteobacteria bacterium
TGCGGCCTTCGACGCGCTCGACTGCAACACGCTGGCGTCGGGCGACGCCGACGTCATCAATACGACGATCCAGCTGATCCTGCCGTGCCTCGACCGGGTCAACGTGCTCGCCGCGGTCACCGACGAACGGATCAGCAAGGTGCCGAACGCGCCGACGGTCGGCGAAATCGAGCCGAGTCTGAACCTGTCGCTGTGGAACGGCCTGTTCGTCAAGGCCGACGTCAAGTCCGACGTGCGCGCCAAGCTGCGCAAGGTCGCCAGGCGCACGGTGCTCGGCGACAAGGCGCAACAGATCGCGCGCGAAACCGGCGCGCTGATCTACTGGAAGGAAGGCGACGCGTCGGACCGGCAGATCGCCGAGGATCGCAAGACGATGAAGGCGATCTGGAAGATGCTCGAGTAAGCGGGTTCGGCGGGCGCCCGTAGCGGCGCCCGCGCGCCGATGTCGCCGACCGACGCCAACCGCCAGCGCCTCTTCGCGATCGGCGTGCTGCTGGTCGCGGTGATCCTGCTGCTGTTCGCCGACAGCGAGCTCAGATGGAAGAAAGGCGCGGCCTTCCACCTGCAGCCGGGCTTCTGGCCGGTGCTCGCGCTAGCCGGCATGGCGGGCTTCGCGTTTTTACAGTTGCTCCAGCCCCCGTGGCGCTGGGCGCGATCGGGGTATTTCGATTTCGCCGTCTGGCTGCGCGACTGGTTCGGCCCGGTCGAATACATGGCCTGGTTCCTGCTCTACGTCTACCTCGTGCCGCGGCTCGGTTACCTGCCGTCGACGCTGCTGGTGTTCCCGCTGCTGGTGCTGCGCGCGGGCTATCGCGGCTGGCGCTACGTCGGTCTCGCCTGGCTCGTCGGCCTCGCGATCGTCGTGCTGTTCAAGTCGCTGCTGCAGGTCAAGATTCCGGGCGGCGAGATCTACGGGCTGTTCCCTGACGCGATCCGCAACTTCCTCGTACTTCGGCTCTGATGGATCTCCTGCTCGAAGGTCTCGCCGCGATCCTGCGCCTCGACGTGCTGGCGGCGCTCGTCGCCGGCTCGGTCGGCGGCGTCGTCATCGGCGCGATCCCGGGCGTCGGCCCGGCGGTCGCGATCGCGATCATCCTGCCGGCGACCTTCGCGCTCGACCCGATCGTCGGACTGACCCTGCTGCTCGGCATCTACGGCGCATCGATGTACGGCGGCGCGATCCCGGCGATCCTGATCAACACGCCGGGCACGCCGGTCAATGCGCTGACGACCTACGACGGCTACCCGCTGACGCGCAACCACGAGAGCCGGCGCGCGCTGTCGCTGGCTTACAGCGCGTCGTTCGTCGGCGGTATCTTCTCGGTGCTGTGCCTGATCGCGCTGTCGCCGGTGATCGCCAAGGTCGCGCCGCTGTTCGGCTCGCGCGATATCTTCATGGCGGCATTGCTCGGCCTCGTGCTGGTCGTCATCGCGCACCGCGGGCATTCGCTCGCGGCCGGCATGCTGGTTTGTTTCGGCGTGTTCCTGAACACGGTCGGGCTCGAATCGATCAATTACTCGAAGCGCTACGCCTTCGACCAGAGCTGGCTTTTTTCGGGCTTCAACCTGATCGTCGTGCTGCTCGGCCTGTTCGCGCTGTCGCAGGCCTTCCTGTTGCTCAACCGGCGCGACGAGCGCAAGCCGCTACCGGAGTTCGAGGGAAACCTCTTTTCCGGCCTGAAGGAGTTGTTCGAACACAAGCGCGTCGCCGGCACCTCGTCGGCTTTCGGCGTCGTCATGGGCATCATCCCGGGCGTCGGCGAATTTCTCGCGCAGTTTTTCTCGTACACGCTGGCGCAAAAACTGTCGCGCAGGCCCGAGCTGTTCGGCAAGGGCTCGCCCGAGGGCCTGATCGCATCCGAGGCGGCCAACAACGCGGTGCCGGCGGCGGCGATGATCCCGCTGCTCGCGCTCGGCATTCCCGGCGAGGCGCTGACCGCGATGATGCTGTCGGTGTTCTACGTGCACAACATCATTCCGGGACCGGCGCTGTTTCAGACGAGACCCGAGTTTCTGATCAGCCTCTACGCCGCGCTGTTTCTGGTCAACGTGCTGATCCTCGTCTTCCTGCTGACGACGACGCGCACGATCCTGCACGTCGTGCGTGTGCCGAGCCGCTTCCTCGGCGTATCGATCCTGATGCTGTCGTTCGTCGGCGTCTACTCGCTGCGCAACTCGATGATCGACTGCGCGATCTGCGCGGTCTTCGGCCTGCTCGGCTACTGGCTCAAGCGGCTGCAGCTGCCGATCGTACCGATCATCCTCGGCATGGTGCTCGGCGGCATCATGGAACAGAAGTTCCGCTCGAGTCTGGCGCGCGTCGATACGCCGCTCGACTTCATCGACCGCCCGGTGTCGGGCACGATCTTCGCAATCATCGTTATCGCGCTGGTCGCGCACTTTGCCGCGCTGTACTATCGGCGCCGGCATCCGGAGGCGAGTCATGGCTGAATCGATGCGCGTCGCGATCCTCGACGCGGTGCCGGAAAAGTACTGGCAGGACGACGAGGGCTTTACCGACGGCGAAAAGTTCTTCGACCTGCTGTTCCCGCAGCTGCCCGGTGCCGAGATCGACATCTTCTACAGCGCCGAGGGCGAATTGCCACGCTCGGTCGACGACTACGATGCCTTTCTCGTCAGCGGCAGCCCGGCGAGCGTTCACGACGACGAGGCCTGGATCGCGCGGCTCGCGCAATTCGTCGTCGATGCCGAGGCGCGCGGCAAGCCGATCGTCGCGAGCTGCTTCGGCCACCAGCTGGTCGCCAGGATCTGGGGCGGCGAGGTCGGCGACAACGAGCACGGCTGGTACATCGGCAACTACGAGCTCACGATCGGGCGGCGTTTCGACTGGATGGACCCGGCGATCGAGACGACCAGCCTCTACCACTTCAACCAGGAAAGGGTCACGCGCCTGCCCGACGGCGCGGTGAGCTTCGCCGATAGCCCCGACTATCGGGATTTCGCCTACACGCTCGGCGACAATATTCTCTGCGTACAGGGTCACCCCGAGCAGCCGCTGCGGGCGATGAACAATTTTCTCGTGTCGGTGGCACCGGAGCTGTCCGACGACGCGCTGCGCCTCGCGCGCGAGCGCATCGATTTCGGCGGCGCGCCCGACGCCGGCGTCTGGGCGCAGTGGATGGCGCGTTTTTTGCGCGGCTGAGGTATCATCGGTCTTCGGAGACCGATATGAGAATCTTTCTTCCCGCGTTGCTGGCGACGAGTCTGCCGATAGCGGCGATTGCCGCCGACGTCGAAAACGGCGACGATCTGCACTTCGAGAGTTGCACCGGTTGTCACGATGACTCGCTGTACACGCGCGCCGATCGCAAAGTCGGGGATCTCGCGCAGCTCGGCCGCCAGGTGCGCTTCTGCAAGGACGCGGTCGGCGCGACCTGGTTCGACGACGAGGTCGACGACGTCATCGCCTACCTTAACGCAACCTACTACAAGTTCTGATCCGCTATTTCGGGGACACGATCGAAAATCGCTTAACTGCGAATTTGGTGATTTAGTATCGTGTCCCCCGGATTGGCTTACCCGGCCTCGGGGCCTCGCTGCGGCGGTCGCTTTGATTTGAATCAAGGCCGGAGGCGCGCATGCGAGTAAGCTCGCGCGACCGATTCCGGAACGCCGCGCCAGTCACGAAATGTATCGAATCCTGTCCCGCTCGCTGCTGAACCTCGGCGATAGCCTGACCAGCCTGATGCGCGAGCGCCTGTGGCTGCAGGTCGTCGCCGGCATGATTCTGGGTGTCATCGCCGGCGTCCTGATCGGCCCCGGCGCGGGCCTCGTTCCCGAGCGCGCGGCGTTGCTGATCGCAAACTGGATCGCGCTGCCGGGGCAGCTGTTCCTGTTGTCGATCCAGTTCGTCGTCATCCCGCTGATCGTCGCGTCGGTCATCCGCGGCATCTGCGCCGGCCAGGGCGCGGACAACCTCGGCCGGCTCGGCGGACTGACGGTCGCGTTCTTCGTCGTCACGACGATTGCCGCGGTTCTCGTCGGCGTGACGCTCGCGCTCGTGCTCGAACCCGGCCGTTTCATCGACGGTGTCGCGATGCGCGCCGCCTACAGCGAGCCCGCCGCGGCGGCCGCGGCCACGGTGCCCGGCGTCGCCGACTTGCCGGGCGTGATCACGGCGCTGTTTCCGCGCGATCCGCTCAAGAGCTTCGTCAGCGGTAACATGCTGCAGATCGTGATCACCGCGGCGATCATCGGCATTGCGCTGCTGACGATGCCGCCACAGCAGGCGGCGCCGCTGCTCGACCTGCTGGCGTCGGTGCAGGCGGTCTGCATGGTCGTCGTCAAGTGGGTGTTACGCTTCGCGCCGCTGGCGGTGTTCGGTTTGCTGGCCGAGATCACGTCGCGGGTCGGAATTGCCACGCTGATCGGCACCGGCATCTACGTGCTGGTCGCGATCGGCGGACTCGCGCTGCTGTTCCTGATCTACCTGCTCATCGGCTGGCTCGCGGCCGGGATCGCGCCGGGGCGCTTCATCGCGCAGACACGCGACGTGTTGCTGCTCGCATTTTCGACCTCGAGTTCGGCCGCTGTGATGCCGCTGACGCTGTCGACAGTGGAAGAAAAACTGGGCGTGCCGGCCTTCGTCGCGCGCTTCGTCGTGCCGCTCGGAACCACGATCAACATGGGCGGCACGGCGCTCTACCAGGGCATCGCCACGATCTTCCTGGCGCAGGTTTTCGCTGTCGATATCGGACTCGCGGGCATCTTGCTGGTCGTGGTCATGGCGACCGGCGCGGCCATCGGTTCGCCCGGCACGCCGGGCGTCGGCATCGTCATCCTGGCGACGATTCTCGCCTCGGTCGGGATTCCGGCAGCCGGCATCGCGATCATTCTCGGCGTCGACCGCCCGCTCGACATGCTGCGCACGGTGGTCAACGTGACCGGCGACATGGTCGCCTGCCTCGTGCTGCGGCGATT
>JAHEKJ010000070.1 GCA_024638385.1 Gammaproteobacteria bacterium
GCAAGAAGGCGCCCGTCGTGGTTTACCTGCACGGCTCCGGACAGGCCTTCGACCGCTCGGGCGACCAGCCGAAGCTCAAGTGGGACTACGGCTATGCCGACTGGGTCACACAGGCCGGTTATATCTTCGTCGCGCCCGATTCCTACGGCTTCAAGAACCGGCCGTCATTCAGCTCGCCGGTGCCCAAGGACTTGTACGAACGCGTCCACGACATTCGCCAGGCCGAAATCGCGCAAGCGGCGCAAAGCCTGGTCGGCCAGGGTTTCGCCGATACAGACGAGATGTACCTGCTCGGCGTATCCGAGGGCGCGATGGCGGCGGCGCGCTACGCCGGCAAGGAATTCAAAGGGCGGCTCGTCCTGAGCTGGAGCTGCGAGCCGGGATACTTCACCGACTATCCCAAGGTGGGCGCCGGATCGAAGAATCCTTTCTTGAATATAATGGGTTACCGCGACTTCTACTTCGGCAAGGACGGGCCGTACAACACCCGCTACGCCAACACCGGTAACTGCGCGGCGCACCTGTCGATCGGGAACTACAAGAATGCGAAGGTAATCATCTACCCCGAATCGACGCATGGCGTTTCCTACAACCAGCACATCAAGGGCGACGTGCTCGATTTCCTGTCTTACTGGATCGGCCGCAAACCCGAGTAATCGGGACCAATGGGGTCAGTGTCGATTGATTACTGCCAGATTCAATCGACACTGACCCCTTTGAATTCTCACCCCAAAAGGTGCGGACCGATCAACGAAACGGCCGCTCGAGGTAAGCCTTCCAGGTAGCGTAACTCGGCCGGGTATTGCCGTTGCCGTCGTAGACGCCCGTATCGCGCCACAGGGTATCCGTACCGACGCAACCGCCGAAGAAATCGCACAGCAGATCGTAATCCTGTAGCACGAACCAGTTGACGAACAACAGGCCATTTTCGTCCGCCGTTGCGAGCATGGACTGCACGTAATCGTCCTGCCTGCCCGGACTGCCCTCGAACGCGATCGAAAAAACGGTCATGTTCTCGGCGATCATTCCGGTCTCCGCAATGACCGTCGGCTTGTCGCTCAAGGCCAGAATCCGGTCGAACATGTCGGCGGGGAAATCGCTGGCGAAGTAAGCGGTCAGGAACGGGTAAAGCGAGATCGCGTAGTAATCGCTGAAGTCGAGGACGGCGTCGAGGGCGGCCAGTTGGGCGGCGCGATAGCCGGCCGTGTCGCCGGCGAATTCGGCCGGCGGGTCGACGTAACCGTCGAGCATCTCGACCGGCACGACCGAAACGAAAATCGGCAAGTCGGGATGCCGTGCCTTTAACCGGGTGTAGACATGCTCGTGCAGCTCGAGATATTTCGCCCAGGTCGCCGCATCGGTGAGGCGCCGCAACAGGTTGACCTCGATTCCGATGGCCAGGTAGTCGGGATCGAGATACTCGATCACGCGCAGGCAGTAATTCAGGTAAGCAGTTTTTACGTCCGGGGCATCTAAATCACCATTCGCCGCATGCGCATCGAACGGCGCCTGCAGCGGTTGTTCGTTGGCCGTATCGCGCCACGGCGCAAGCGCGTCCCGCGCCAGGTTGATCGGTGTCACCGCGATGTATTTCTTGTGCGTGGCGGGGGTCTTCGAATTTCGGAAATCCCAATCGGTCTTGATGTGATCGGTATAGGGAAACGCAGCCGACGCTGGCGTCAGCAGGTCGTCGGCCAGCGCGGCGTTCCACGGGATTCCCTCTTCGAGGTGATGCAAAACCATGTCCGCATCGGTCCCGAGCCGGGCATAAACATCGTCCACGACCTGCAGTATCGTCGCCGGGTCCGCATCGTACGGAAACGGCGTAAACCCCATGTAAAAGGCGCGCGACGGCGCGGCCGGATCACCATCGTCATCGTCGTCATTGCTGCCACTGCATCCGGCTAACGCGAAAGCGATAGCGGTAGCGGCGATAATGACTCGTGGTAATGCGGTCGACATAGGCAGCGTAAATACCGGAAACCGGAAGTTCTGCGCGCGGTATCGGGAGCCATCCCGACGACTTTCGCGCGCCGACAGACAAGTATAGCGGTTCGGGCCGCGTCATTCGCTCATCGAATGACGGCCGAAGGTGATCGGCCGTCGATTCCCGATCCCCGGGTGAGCTTCAATCGGCGGCTTCGACCAAACCCCGGGGGATGCGCTTTTCGGCATCGTAGAACGGCAGCGTGACGATCCGGCAGTCGGCGAGCTCGCCGTCGCCGGCATCGAGCATCAGCTTCTTTCCGGCCCGGTCGCCGGGTTCGTCGAAGCGGACGTAGCCGATGCCGGTCTCGAGAAACGGCGACCAGGCGCCGGTCGTGACGCGCCCGACACGCTCCGAACCGTCGACGATCGCGGCGCCGTCCCGGGGCTCGCGCGACGGGCATTCGAGACCGTAGAGCAAACTTCGCCGATCCGCGCCGAGCAGCGCGGCGCGGCCGATGAAATCGTCCTTGTCGAGCTCGATGAAGGCGCCGAGGCCCGCCTCGAACGGTGTCATCGACGCATCGAAATCCGACAGGTTGTCGAGGATGCCCGCCTCGATGCGGCGAATCCCCATCGCGGCGAGGCTGCCGAAAACCAGGCCGTGGCCGGCGCCCGCCGCGAACAGGTGATTCCACAGCCGGGCGTGATCGGTGATCGCGCCGTCGGAATAGATTTCGTAACCCAGCTCGCCGGTCCAGCCGGTGCGCGAGACGTACAGGCGTTGCCCGCCGATGTCGAAATGGCCGGCGTCGAAGTACTTCATGTTCGCGTCGATGGCCCCGTCGCTGGCGGCGGCCAGGATCCGCATCGAGCTCGGGCCCTGGAGCTGCAGCACGCGCGATTTCGGATCGGTGACGTTCACGTCGAAACCGGCGCGGTGCGCCAGCAGCCATTCCTCGAGCGCGCCGTCGGGCTGCACGTACCAGAAACGGCTCTCGTCGAGCCGGAACAGGATGCCGTCCATGAAGATGCCGCCGTCGGCGGTACAGGCGATCGCGTAGCGGCCGCGCCCGACGGCCAGGTTTCCGACACGCCGCGCGAAGAGCCGCTCGAGGAACGCCACGGCGTCGGGCCCGTCGATCTGCCAGGGTTTTTCCGGCACGTCGAACAGCACGGCCTCGCGGCGCAGGGCCCAGTAGGTCGCGACCGGGTCCTCGCCGTTGTACGACGGGTAGAACCGGCCCGCGGCGACGCCGAGCACGGTCGCCTCGTTTACATAGAAATCGTAATACGGCGACTGCTCGAAACGGCGCGCGCCGATGCGCACGGTTTCCGGCGGGCCGGGGGGTTTCGAATCGCTCATATCTCCAATCCGTCGATCTCGCAACGCGGCCTTGCACCGAACGGACCCATCCGCGCGAGAATTCGCGTCAGCGGGCAATTGTTGCGCAAACTGGAGATTATTGCTCTCTGACCCGTATTTCGTGATTCACGCCACCCATGTCGGCGTCGGGACCGCAACCGAACTCGTCGACCGCGAGGCCTGGCGGCGTGCCGGCACACTTGTCGCGCGAATCGGCGACGCCGTCATCGTCCTCGTCGGGGCAACCCTCGGCGAAAAAGCGCCCGCCGGACCGGCGCGGGACCTGCGGGGCCGATTGCACTTGCCGGGCGAGTCCTGCCGCCGGGGCGGTTGCGGATCGACTAGAGATACGGCGAAAACAGCCAGGCAGTGGCGTCGCGCAGCTTCGCCGGCAAGCGCCGGCCGTCGACGCCGGCAAGCGATTCCTCGCGCGAGGCCGACCTGATCCGATCGAAATGCGCCAGCAGTTTGGCCACGAATTCGCGGTCGAACACCTCGACCACGATCTCGAAATTCAACCGCAGGCTGCGCGGGTCGAGGTTGGCGGAACCGATTTGCGCATACTCGTCGTCGATCAACAGGAGCTTGCTGTGGGCAAACGGCGGCGGCTGGTAATAGACCCGCACGCCGTAGAGCAGCAATTCCCGCAGCATCTTGCGCGTCGCCCAGTGCACCAGTGGCTGATTCGACTTCTGCGGCAATATCACGCTCACGTCGACGCCGCGCAATGCGGCCGCCTGCAGGCTTACGACCAGTTCCACCGGCGGCAGGAAGTACGGGGTCATGATCGAGACGCGCTCGCGCGCGAGCGCCACGGCGCTGACGATGGTCATCGCCAGCTTGCCCAGGTCCTCGTTCGGTCCGTCGGTGACGACGCGGCAAATGGCGCGGTCGATGCTCGCCGGCATCGCACTCGGGGGACGCCGGGGCTCGCCGGCAGCGAAACTCCAGTCTTCATTGAACACGTCCTGCAGTTGCGCGACCACGGGGCCTGCGATGCGGAAATGGATGTCGGCGGTTTCGTTGCGGTGCGCGGGATGATGCTGCAGATGGCGATCGCCGATGTTCATGCCGCCGGTAAAGCCTGTGGCGCCGTCGACCACCAGCAGCTTGCGGTGATTGCGCAAATTGACGTGCAGCGCCGGCGGCAAAATACGCGGCGGGATGAAGCGCGCCACTTCGACGCCTTCGCGTTTGAGCAGGCTGCCCGCGCGCGGCAGGCTGTACCATTCGCCGAAGCCGTCCAGCAGCACGCGCACCTCGACGCCGCGCCGGTGCGCGGCGGCGAGCGCGGCGACGAATTCGCGGCCGCTGCGGTTGGTTTCGAAAATGTAGGTTGCCATCACCACCGACTGGCGCGCTTCCCCGATCGCGCGCAGCATCTCGGCATAGGCATCCTCGCCGCTGAACAGCGGCACCACCCGGTTGCCGCCGACCAGCGCGCGATGCGTCACCGCGTTCGACGATCGCGCCAGCGCCGCGAGTTCGGGCTGCTCGGCCAGTTCGGGAAGCAGGTGGTAGTGCTCGGCCCTCTCCGGGAACTCGGGCCCCTCGTAACCGATTTCCAGCCGCCGCGAGGGTTTGCCCTTGAGCTGGCGCGCGCGCGTGCGCAGCCGGTTGATTCCGAACAGAAAATAGAGAATCGGTCCCAGTAACGGGTAGGCGAAACTGACCGCGATCCAGCCCAGCGCCGCGCGCGAGTCGCGCTTGTACAGCAGGGCGTGAGCCGTGCTCATGGCCGCGAGCGCGAAATGCAGCGCGAAAGCGAGCCAGGCCAGGCTCAGTTCCAAGGAGTCACTCCCGGTTGCGGCCGGTTGCCGGGGTATCGCAAATTCTCGCCGCTTGCCGAATCGGCCGCGGATTTCACACCGGCATCGCTATGCCACATCTTCACTCGGCTCCCGGAGTCGCCCGTTATATATTTGGTCGCGAAACATTAACATACCCGGCATGCTCGAATCTCTGCTGGACACCTAGGGCTACCCGCTCAGCCTCGCCGGGACCTTTCTCGAGGGCGAGACGATCCTGCTGCTCGGCGGCGTGTCCGCACACCTTGGCTACCTGTCGATCGGCTGGGTCATTGCCTGCGGTTGCGCCGGCACGCTGTTCGGCGACCAGCTGTACTTTTATCCCGGCCGGCGCCACGGGGCGAATTTTCTCGAAAAACGCCCCGCCTGGCAGGCGCGCTCGCGGCGGGTGCACCGAATCCTGGAACGGCACCCGGTGCTGCTGATCCTGGGGTTCCGGTTTCTCTACGGATTGCGCACCGTGACGCCCTTCGTGCTCGGCACGAGCAAGGTTTCCTACCCGGTGTTCACGCTGTTGAACCTGGCCGGCGCGGTGCTGTGGGCGATCGCGATCGGGCTGGCCGGATATTTTTTCGGTCGCGGCGTCGAGGCCGTGCTCGGCGAGATCAGGCACTACGAGCTCGAGCTGATCGCCTTCGTCGCCGTGGCCGGGGCGCTCGTCTGGATCCTTGCCTTCGTCAGGCGGCGCTGCGCGAGCGCCCGCGCGCGGGACGAGTCCGATTCGTGACGGCGGCGGGGTGACAGCCGACGCGTTTCGATTTAAGTTAACCGTCCGGCTGGCATCGCAATTCGATTCGAGGGCAACGCAGATGGGATACTTCACCAAGCGCTACCACCCGCCCGGCACCTCGCCGGGCACGCTGCAAGGCAGCGGCGAGGCCGGACTGTTCCCGCTGAAGCTCTACTTGACCGACTACACCAACACCGAATTCACCGAACACGACCTCGCCACGCCGGAGGAATGCCGGGGTTACCTCGACCGCGACTCGATCACCTGGATCCACGTCCAGGGCGACGCCGAGGCGCAGACCCTGCGCGAACTCGGCGCGCTGTTCGGCCTGCACCCGCTCGCGCTCGAGGACGTGATCAACTCGGGGCAGCGGCCGAAGGCCGACGATTACGCGGAGCAGCTGTTCGTGGTGCTGGCCCACCCGGTCACGGCAGCCGAATCGCCCGACGTGAATATCGCGCAGCTGAGCCTGTTCGTCGGCAAGCGTTTCGTGGTCAGCTTTCACCCCGGCAAGGACGACCCGTTCGGACCCGTCCGGCGGCGGTTGCGCGAACACACCGGCCGGATCCGCGAACGCGGCGCCGACTACCTGCTCTACGCGCTGATCGACCTGGTCGTCGACGAGGGCTTCCCGGTGCTCGAGATGCTCGGCGAGGCGATCGAGGACCTCGAGGAAGAGATGCTCGATCGCCCGGGCCCGGACGCGCTGCACCGGCTGCATAACCTGCGCCGCACGATGCTGGTCGTGCGGCGGATGCTGTGGCCGCAGCGCGAGGTGCTGAACAGCCTCGTGCGCGACCCGAGCGGAATCATCGGCGACGAGAACCACGTTTATTACCGTGATTGCTACGACCACACGATCCAGATCATGGACCTGGTCGAGACCTACCGCGACATGATCACCGGCCTGCTCGACGTTTATCTCTCGAGCGTCAGCTACCGGCTCAACGAGATCATGCGCATCCTGACGATCATCGCGACGATCTTCATCCCGCTGACCTTCATCGTCGGCGTTTACGGCATGAACTTCGTCAACCCCGACAGCCCGTGGGCGATGCCGGAGCTGCGCTGGTATTTCGGTTACCCGCTGGTGTGGCTGCTGATGCTTGCGGTGTTCGGCGGCATGCTGGTTTATTTCAGACGCAAGCGGTGGCTATAGAACCGTCGGAGAATAGGTAGTGCCACAGGGAGCCAGTCCTGAAGGGCGCTTGCCTGGGCCCTAGAGCCGGCGTCATTGCGAGCCGCAAGGCAGCGGAGCAATCTCTCGGGATCGGGCGGGCCCGGGAGATTGCTTCGTCGGCTGGCGCCTCCTCGCAATGACTCGGCATTTTGATCAAGATGAGCAGCCCGAGTCGGTGTCATTCGGTTCCGGCCTCGAATTTCAAAAATTTTCCAGTCATCGAATTCAACCGCATGGCTGGAATAGCCAAGGCCTGATCCCGCAGTGTTAAACACTGCCCGGGCAGACGGTCGGCTGGTATCAGTCGCCGCCCCGGTTGATCTCCTCGATTTCGTCCTGCGCGTGATCGGCTGCCATTTTCTTCTTCACCCGCTTGGCGAAGAACATCGGCAGGACGAAGCCGGCAATCGCGATCACCCAGATGCCGATGGCCAGCGGGCTGCCGAGGAGGATCGACCAGTCGCCGTCGGAGATCTGCAGCGCGCGGCGCAGGTTCACTTCCATCTGGTTGCCGAGCAGGATGCCGAGAATGACCGGCACCAGCGGCACGTCGAGCTTGCGCAGGACCCAGCCGAGGACGCCGAAGCCGACCATCATCATCACGTCGAAAGTCGAGCCGGTCAGGCCGTAGATGCCGACGAACGAGATCATCGCCACCACCGGCATCAGGATCCGCGTCGGCACCAGCAGCACGCGGGTGAACAGGCCGATCAGCGGGATATTCAATGCCAGCAGCATGAAGTTGGCGATGAACAGCGCCGCGATCAGGCCCCAGACGACGTCGGGATTGTTGGCGAACAGCAGCGGACCCGGGGTGATATTGAGCTGTAGCAGCACCGCCAGCAGCACGGCGGTGGTGCCGGAGCCCGGCACGCCGAGCGACAGCATCGGCACCAGCGCGCCGCCGGAAGCCGCGTTGTTGCCGGCTTCGGGCGCGACGATGCCGCGCGGATCGCCCTTGCCGAAGGTCTCGCCCTTGCGGTCGACGGTATTCTTTTCCACCGAGTAGGCCAGGAACGAGCCCAGCGAGGCTCCTGCTCCCGGCAAAACGCCGGCGATGAAGCCGATGATGGTCGATCGGCCCATCGTGGGGATCGAACGCTTTAGCATCCCGAGATCCGGCAGCAACCGGCCGATCTGCATCTTGCCGCCCTTGCTGGCGGCGCCGCCCTTGTGGTGCTCGATGAAGATCAGGACTTCGCTGAGCGCGAACAGGCCGACGATCGCAATCAGGAAATCGATGCCGTCGTAGAGGTGTATGTGGCCGAAGGTGAAGCGTTCCGAGCCGGTCTGCGAGTCGCTGCCGATCATCGCGATTCCGAGGCCGAGCGCGGCGGCCCAGGCCGATTTCGCCTGGTTGCTGGCGGTGATGCCGCCGAGCGTCGCAAAGGCCATCGTGAACAGCGCGAAATACTCCGCCGGGCCGAACAGCAACGCTATCTTGACCAGCTGCGGCGCGAGCAGCACCAGGCCCCAGGTGGCGAAGAAGGCGCCGACGAAAGAAGCGATGCCCGACAGCGACAAGGCCACTCCGGCCTTGCCTTGCTGCGCCATCGGGTAACCGTCGAGGCAGGTCATCATCGCCGGTTCGTCGCCCGGAATGTTCAGCAGAATCGAGCTGATCCGCCCGCCGTACATCGCGCCGTAGTAGACGCTGGTCAACAGAATCAGGGAACCCGTCGGGCCGAGCCCTAGGGTAAACGCGATCGGTATCAGGATCGCCACGCCGTTGGCCGGGCCGAGGCCCGGCAGCGCGCCCATCAGCGTGCCGAGAAAACAGCCTACCAGCGCCAGAAACAGGTGCTCCCAGGTCAGCGCGATGGCGAAGCCGTCGGCAAGAGAAGAAAGTACATCCATCGGTCCGTCCCCCTAGAAGCCCAGCGGACCCCTGGCCAGCGACAGGCCAAGAATCAGGTGAAAGACCACGTAGATGCCGGCCGACGTGGCGACGCCGGTGATCAGCGCGCCGAGCGGCTTCGAACCGAGCCGCCAGGTCAGGTAGGCGGTGGCGAAGATGGTCGCGATCACGAAGCCGATCTCGGACAGGACCCAGGCATAGAGCAACATGACCGCCGCGGCGAAGAAAATCTCGATGAGGTCGCGCACGACAGGCCATCGCGGCTCGGGGTCCGGGCGCAGCAGGAAGTACACCGAGCAGACGATCATCACGCCGCCGACGATATACGGAAAAGTCCTCGGACCGACGACGTCCATCATGAAACTGTCGGGAATGATGGACGCGGCCCAGATGTAAAATGCGGCCAGGACCAGGCCGATCCCGCCGAAAATACGGTCGCTCATTATCGATCCCCCCTTGCCTCAAAAAATTCGAGGCTGCCCCGATCCGCGGGCAGCCTCGACGCCAGCACTATTTCATAATGCCGATTTCCCGCGAGAGGTCGGCGATATCCTTGATACTGCCCTTAACGAATTTTTCCATGTCCTCGCCGAAGTTGTTGAAGGGCTCGATCGCCTTGGCCTCGAGATCTTTCTGGAAGGCCTCGGACTCGACCATTTTCATGATCGCGTTCTTCCAGAAGTCCTTGGCTTCGGCCGACGCGCCCGCCGGCATGTAGAGACCACGCCAGTTGGCGCCGACAACGTCATAGCCCTGCTCCTTCGCCGTCGGAATGTCGGGGAAATTCTTCAGCCGATTGGGCGCCAGGATCGCGATGATCCGGATGTCGCCGGAATCATAGAAACCGCGGATTTCGGAGAAGTCGCCCGAGAGCACGTCGACCGCACCCGACAGCAGGCCGGTCATCGCTTCGCCGCCGCCGGAGTAGGCGACGTACTTGAGCCTGCGTACTTCCTTGAGGCCGGCGGCCCGCGCCACGAGCATCGGCTTGATGTGGTCGAAGCCGCCGACCGACGAACCGCCGGCGATGGCGACCGAACGCGGATCGACCAGGATGGCATCCATCAGCTGCTTGAGATTCTGGTACTTCGAGTCCTTCTTGACCGCGAGAACGCCGTATTCGGCGCCGAAGGTTGCCAGCCAGTGGACGTCATCGGCCCCCGCGCCCTTGAATATGCCTTGCGCCAGGCGCGCCGAGGTGCTCGTCGACGCGGCCACGATCAGGTCGTTGTCGTTATTGCGCTCCTTGGTGACGTGCGCGAACGCGACGCCGCCGCCGCCGCCGGACATATTGGTGACCTGCATGGCGCCGGGGATGAGCCCGAGGTCGAACAGGTTCTTGGCCGTGGTCCGGCAGATGAAGTCCCAGCCGCCCCCAGGGTTCGCCGGCGCGATGCATTCGGGCGATTCGGGCTGATAGGCCCGGGTGACGCTTGCCGCCATGGCCAGGGCCAGGGCGACAGTGGTGATAATCAGCTTGTTCAAGTGTCCCTCCTCCGGAGCGGTAGTGTCGATATTTAAAACCAAAGCCATCGAGATCGACGGCGGCCTTCAATCGTAACTGCTTCCATCGAATCTGAATAGTGTTCGTTTTCGCGATGGACTCCGCGGTAACTTGTCAGTCCAGGTCGCGTCGTTTCGGCAGGCGCGGCGGGTAGCCGCTGCGAACGATTCGAGCGCGGTCTCCGACGGGTCTCGAGCGGGCGCGGCCGAGTTAAGCTCAGCTAAACGCCATGCTTAGAATAAATCCGTTGTGCACTGCAGCATTATTACTAAGATTGAGATTCTCGAACCAACGGGAGTTACCGAAGTGATTCGCTTTTTCAGAAGATTCATGGAAGCCATCGAAATCGGGACAATCTATCGCGCTCGGGAACAGGCACGCCGGCAACTGCTGTCGTCGTCAGACCGGAGTCTCGAAGAATTCGGCATTTCGCGCGAGCTGCTCGAAATGGGCGTCGGCTACTGGCCGTGGCGCCTGGACGACGACGTCGAGGCCCGCCGGGCGATCGGCGACCCCGAATCCTCGCCGGACGGCATTCCCGCCGACATCCGCCGGCTCCGCGTACAGAACGCCGCCGCGGAGTCGAGCAGCCAGCCGGACCTCGAATCCGACGCCGCCTGACGGCGCCGGCAGTCCGAACTACCGGGCGGCGGCCAACCCGGCCTGCACGCCCTGCCGCGCCTGGACCAGCTTCGCCCAGCGCTGAACGTTCTCGTACGAAGCCGTGTCGAGGAATTCGGCGGCATCGTAGACCTCGCCCAGCGCCAGCCGCCCGTACCACGGCCAGATCGCGATATCGGCGATCGAGTAGCCGCTCGCACACATGTATTCACGATCGGCCAGGTGACGGTTCAGCACGTCCAGTTGGCGCTTGGTTTCCATCGCGTAGCGGTTGATCGGGTATTCCATCGGGTAAGGGGCGTACTTGTAGAAATGCCCGAAGCCGCCGCCGAGGAACGACGCGCTGCTCTCCTGCCAGAACAACCACGACAGGCACTCGGTGCGGTCCCTCGCGTCCCGCGGCAGCAAGGCGGCGTGTTTCTCGGCGAGATAAAACAGGATCGCGCAGGACTCGAACACGGATTGCGCGGGTGATTTCGATTGATCGAGTATCACCGGAATCTTCGAGTTCGGGTTGAGCTCGACGAAGCCCGAACCGAACTGCTCGCCCTTGCCGATATCGATGCGGTGCAGGTCGTAGGCCGCATCCGTCTTGCCTATTGCCAGCAGCTCTTCGAGCATGACCGTGATCTTGATGCCGTTGGGCGTGCCGAGCGAATAAAGCTGTATCGGCTGGTCGCCGACCGGCAGCGTCTGCTCGTGAGTTGGACCGGCGATCGGGCGGTTGACGCCGGCCCAGTGGCCGCCGCTTTCCTTGTCCCAGGTCCAGACTTTCGGGGGGGTGTAGTCGTCATTGCTCATCGTGCGGTTCTCGAGTCGGGTTGATGTCAGTCGTAATCAATTCAGTTGGTACGTGCTTGATGGCCCGCAGGCGCATTTGCACGATAAGGAGACAATACTTGTCTGATCCGAATGGCACTTACTTTCGGTTGTCCTTGTGACCAGGACACAGCGTCATTGCGAGGAGGCGCCAGCCGATAACAAGGCGTCATTGCGAGGAGCGATAGCGACGAAGCAATCTCCCTGGCCAGGCCCGATCTCGGGAGATTGCTTCGCTGCTTCGCAGCTCGCAATGACTCAGGCTCCCGTTTGCGATCACGACGGGATATGAACGTCATTGCGAGGAGCGTCAGCGACGAAGCAACCTCCTGAATCTTGCCCGATCGCGAGAGATCGCTTCGCTGCTTCGCAGCTCGCAATGACGACGTTGTCAGGGCATAAGTAAGCACCATTCCTGTCCGATCCCTCAATGCTTCGTTTCCGCCAGCGCGCGGCCCGGGCTGCTGGCGATCATTCTTGCCTCTGCTGTACAGCGGTCAGGCGGAACACGAGCAATGCCGTGATTACGATCCAGCCGTAAGGATACGGGAAAACACCCGCGAAAAACGCAATCAGTGTTGCGATCAGCGCGCCGATCAATAGCGCCGAGATCCAGTCGAATTTCATTTTCATGCCGCTCATATTCCTCAGGGCCGACCTGGCGTGCCGCTGCCGGCGATTGTAGAAGACCTCGATGTGCCCGAACAGGCTTTGCCGCGCCTGCCGGCGAGTGCGATAGTCCTCGCGCATCACCCGTTCGGTCTTCAGCGTAGCGACGAAGCTTTCCGCCACGGAAAACCAACAGACCGTGGAAATGATTCACCTCGCCTGCCAAAAAAGGCTCTAGAATAACACCTCGTAGAGAGCCTGCCCGGGTGTCGAATGCTGCCGCAAAATTTGTCCGCCAACGAGTGCCGCGTGATCGGCTGCCTGCTGGAAAAAGCCGTCACCACGCCCGACCAGTATCCGCTGACGCTGAACGCGCTGACCAATGCCTGCAATCAGAAAAGTTCGCGCGACCCGGTGATGGCCCTGTCGCAGGGCACGGTGCAAAGCACGGTACGCCTGCTCGAGGGCCGACACCTGCTGCGCGTGGAGGCCGATTCCAGGCGCGGCACCGAAAAGTACTCGCATCGATTTTGCAACACGTCGTTTAGCGAATTACGGCTTGATCCGGCGCAATACGCGATCGTGTGCCTGCTCCTGCTGCGCGGCCCGCAGACGCCGGGAGAACTGCGCACGCGCGCTGCCCGCCTGCACGAATTTGCCGACAATCGCGAAGTGGAAGCGGCGCTCGATTCGTTGATCGAACGCGACGGCGATCCGCTGGTGGTGAAACTGGCGCGCGCGCCGGGGCGCAAGGATTCCGAGTACATGCATTTGTTTGCCGGTGAAGTCGACCCCGCGGCCCTCGCTGAACGGGCCAGGCCAGCGACAAAACAATCCGCCGCCGACAACCTGGCCCGACTCGAGCAACGCGTTGCCGACCTCGAAGCCGAGGTCGCCGCGCTCAAGCGACGCCTCGATTAGGCGGCGCCGACAGGCATCGCTATCGCTGCAGATAACCGATCAACCGGTTTTCGATGAACGAGAACAGCCGGCGTCGGCTGGCCCGGCTTTCGGCAACCGGCTCGCCGCTGCGCGACACGATCGCTACGACCGTTTTCAGTTCCGGAATCATCACGAGGAATTGACCGCCGTTGCCCCAGGCGAATTGCACCGTGTAGCCACGCAACTCGCGCTGCCACCAGCCGTAACCGTAGTCGTAGGGATTGAAACGGCTGCGGGTATAGACCCGCATCGACTCGGCGATCCAGGCGCGCGGCACGATCTGTCGGCCATCGTGAACACCGCCGTTCATGACCATCGTGCCGAGCTTCAACAGCGCCGCCGGCGACAACGCCATGTTGTTGCCGCCGAAGTAGTAGCCCTGCGGGTCCCGGTCCCAGCCGCCGAGCGTGATGCCGAGCGGCTCGAACAGGTGGCGCTCGGCGAACGCGCGGGTGCTCGTCCCGGTGGCGCGGGTGAGTATCGCCGACAGCAGATGCGACGAGCCGGTGCTGTAGATCATCCCGCCGCCCGGCGCATCGATCAGCGGCTGGTCGAGGACATACTCGACCCAGTCGTCGCTTTGCACCCAGCGCCCGTAATTGCGCCGGCTGGTCGACGCCAGGCCCGCGCGCATCGTCAGCAGGTCCTGGATCGTGATCGCCTGTTTTTCGGGATCGGGGTTGGCTTCGAAATACTCCGGGAAAAATTCGCCGATGGGTTGACGCACTCCGCGCAGATGCCCCCGCTCGATCGCAATACCGACCAGCAGCGAAACGATGCTCTTGGCCACCGACTTGACGTTGGTCGCGCGATCGGCGCGCGCGCCCATGCGGTGCGCGTCGATCAGCAGCTCGCCGTCGCGCTGGAGCATGAAACTCTTGATCGGGCCGGTGCGGAAGGCCGCTTCGACGATCGCGTCGGCGCCGGCGCCCTGCGCATGGGCGCTGGCGCCCTCGAACGCCGGGAGCGCGAACAATACGGCCAGCGCTATGAATCTGGGGATCATCGGAAAAATATACGAATTACCTCGTCGGACGGGGCAGCTGGTTGCGCCGCCAGTCTAACGGATACCCTCGATTGCCGACAATCGCGCCGAGCGGGAATCGGTTCCATCCGCCGGACCTCGCTCCGCCGCCTCTCGGCTCGTGTCGTTGCTACAATCGAGAAATCTCTGTCCAGTGTGTCATTGCGAGGAATGAAGTGACGAAGCCATCCCGGGGATCGAACCCGTGCTAGCGCTCGATTATCCGCCCCGGCGCAGATTCGGTCCCGGCCCGTTCGCGCTGGCGCTGATCGCGGCCGCGTGGTGCGCGGCGGCCAGCGCCCAGGGCGGGCCCTTCCCGCCCACCGAGGAAACCAGCATCGGGATCTACTATATCCCCGGCGCGCCGGAGCTTCGCAACCTGTGGCGGGAAGGCGACCCCGGCGAACGGCTGGTGCTGCGCGGCCGGGTGCTCGACACCGAAGGCGCGCCGGTGGCCGACGCCGAGGTCGAGCTGTGGCACGCCGATGGCCTCGGCCAGGTCCACCCTGACCGCTACCGCACCCGGCTGCGTACCCGCGCCGACGGCGGTTTCGGCGTGACGACCGCGTTGCCCGGCTATATTCCGGGCGCGCCCGACGTCTGGGGCGCGCGCCATATCCATGTCGTCGTCACCCACCCGGACTATCCGCAGTTGATTTCGCTGATCCTGTTCCAGGGCGACCCCAATCTCGACGGACTGCGGCCTCCCTACCCCGCGCTGGCCGTGTTCGTCGAACAGGCCACGATCAAGGATCAGGCCGTGCAGTTCGCCGAAGTCATACTGGTTTTGCAGCGGTAATTCCCGCGACCTACGGTGACGATGACCTTGATTCGAGCGGCTTCGAATCAGGGTCACTGTCACCGCGCTTGCGGTGCCGTCGAGATGCCGTGGGCGGCGCGCCCCGTCAGGCGGTCGCGGGCCTCGGACCGCGCGTGACCGTCCACCACAGCGAGCCGACGATCACCAGGTTGACGACACCCGCGATCGCGGCATTCGCATAGGTCCAGGTATAGTCATTGGTCAGGTCGTAAAAGAAACCACCCTGCCAGCCGCCGAGCCCGTGTCCGAGGTAGCCGAACGCGAGCACGATCCCCATCGACGAAGCGAGCCGGGCCGGGGCGGCGAGATGCCTGACCGTCACCAGCACGCTGGTCATGACGCCGGCGTAGCCGAAACCGTAAACGGCGGCGAAAATGTAGTAATCCCGGACCCCGTCGATCCACGTAAATCCGAACACCAGCAGGGTTTGCCAGGCCGATGCCAGCATCCAGGCCGGCAGCGCCCCGATCATGTCGGCAATCTGGCCGAAGGCGGCGCGCCCCGCGATCGCGACCACGAGCATGAAAAACAGCACGCCGCCGGCGTCGGCGGCCGACAGTCCGTTGCTCTGCGCCAACGGCACCAGGTGCATCAGCGGCACCGACATCGTGGTGCAGCAGAACAAGACCCCCGCCGATATCCACGCCACGAGCAGACCGTTGGGCAGCCCGGTGGGGCTCTCGTGCGCGAGGCTCGCCGGCCCGGCGGCCCTGGCGGGCGGCTCGCGCAGCAGCCAGGCGAGTGGCAGACCGATCACGAGGGTTGCGACACCCTGCATGGCCAGCGCCTCGCGCCAGCCGAGCGACCCGATCAGCAGCGCGCCCGAAAACGGCATCCCGCCCTGCCCCAGCGCCTGCGCGGCCGCGGCAATACCGATCGCGAGGCCGGCGCCGCGGGTAAACCAGGATCCGACCAGCGCCGTGACCGGGGCCGAAATCGCGCCGCCGCCGAGCAGCCCGGCGACGAAAAACAAAGCGTAAAGCTGCCACAGCTCGCCGGCGCGCGCGGCCACAAAGGTAGCGATTCCGGTGACGGCGACTCCTGTCAGCGCGATTCGCCGCGCGCCGAACCGGTCGGCGGCGAAACCCATGACAATACAGCCGAGCGCCAGACCCACCAGCCCGAGGGAATTGATCAGGGCGATATCGGCACGCGCCCAGCCGAACTCCGCTTCGAGCGGAACGAAGTAAACCGACAGCCCGTTGACGAGCTGACCCATCACCAGGGCCAGGATCGGAACGGCGGCGGCCAGGATCACCCAGCGCCAGGCCGAATTGGCGTCATTGCGCGAAGCATCAGGCATAATGCATATCGAGGGATCAGGTCCCGCCGCCAAGCCGAAACAAAAACTCGATTATACGGCGTGGCCGCGGATAGTGAATTGCCGACATCCGGGTGGTGCGTCTTGCGATACGGGAGCGATCCAGGGTCCGGCTTTACACCTTAGCTTGTGCTTTTCATAACCCCCGTGAAACGCAAGGCCTCACCCCGACACCTTTATCGACATCGCGTTCACGGTCAACGGGCAGGCGCTCGACTGAGCCTCGAATGACATCCGGGTAACAGTCACCACGATTACCCGAGGAGAGCCGCCTCGAGGCGAACGCGGCGAACGCCGATGCGGTCGCCGGGACAGGAAATCAGGGTAACTGCCACCTAAATTCGAGGGAATCAAGTTAAAATGTCACCCTCAGTGCACCCCGATACCAGGATCGAGGTTGACGCGGACTAGCGATCAGGGTTGTAATTCGACGTCCGGATTCGAACGCCCGCTCTTTCACCTGATCGGCCGCAATTCGCTTGCAGGGGCTCGGGCCTGTACGGGCCGATGCGCAGCATCGGGCGCCGTGCGACAAACGGATGATGACATGACCGAAACCCGCGTCGCTGCGCTTGCCGAGCGACCCGAATGTGCCACAACGAGCCGCGCTGACGCCGTTTTACCCGAGCAGAGGTCCGACGAGCGGCGACGATTCGCTCCCGGGGGCCAATCATGAGCGGAATCAGACCCACCGTGGGGATCATCGCCAACCCGGTATCGGCCCGCGACATCCGCCGCATCGTCGCCCACGCGGGCAACATGCAGATTACCGATCGGGCCAATATCGTGTTGCGTCTGCTGGCAGGCCTCGGCGCGGTTGGCATCGAACGGGTGTTGGTGATGCCGGAAAATTCCGGCATCCGGCAACACGTCGTGCGCGGACTCGAACGCTCCAGCAACCTCGGCGAGGGCCGCTTTCCCGCCGTCGAATACCTCGACATGCCGATCAGCGCGTCGACGCAGGACAGCATCGACGCCGCCGCGCGGATGCGCGCCGCCGGGGTCGCGGCCATCATCGTGCTCGGCGGCGACGGCACCCACCGCGCGGTCGTCGGCGCCTGCGACGGGGTGCCGATCGCCGGCGTTTCGACCGGCACCAACAACGCCTTCCCCAAATTCCAGGAGCCGACCACGGTCGGCATGGCGGTCGGCCTCGCGGTCACCGAACCCGCGCTGTCGGCGGTCGCATTTGCCGATAACAAGCTGCTCGAGGTAGACGTCGCCGGCCGGCGGGAAATCGCGCTGGTCGACGTCGCGATCGTCGCCGAGCGCTACATCGGCGCCCGCGCACTGTGGCGCGCGAAAAACTTCAAGGAGCTGTTCGTCACCTTCGCCGAAACCGAGGTCATCGGCATGTCGGTGGTGGCCGGGCTGCTCGACCCGGTCGGCCGCGACGCGCCCGAGGGGCGCCACGTCGTGTTCGATAATTCCGCCAATCCCGCCCGCCGCCTGCGGGCGCCGATCGCGCCCGGCGTGATCGAGACCATCGGCATCGAGTCCTGGGATTCGCTGCCGCCGGATACGCCGCGTGCGATCGCCCAGTCCCAGGGCTCGATCGCATTCGACGGCGAGCGCGAACTGTCTTATTCGTCCGACGACCGGCCGACGGTCACCTTGCGTACCCATGCGTTCCGGACGATCGACGTTTCCGCATGCATGAATCAAGGAGCACGGTCGCGGTTGCTGAGTGAACATCCCGGCGACCGTGTTCCGACATCAACCACGTCACGACCACAACAGGAGGAACCGGTATGAACGACAATGTCTTTCCACTGGGTAAGGAAGAATTACTCAAGGCTTACCGCACGATGAAAACCATCCGCGAATTCGAGGAGCGTCTGCACGTCGATTTCGGGCGCGGCGAGATCCCTGGCTTCGTGCACCTCTACGCCGGCGAGGAAGCCGCCGCGGCCGGCATCATGATGCACCTCAGCGACCAGGACCGGATCGCGTCGACCCATCGCGGCCACGGCCACTGTATCGCCAAGGGCGTCGATATCGGCGAAATGATGGGTGAGATCTACGGCAAGATCACCGGCGCCTGCCGCGGCAAGGGCGGTTCGATGCATATCGCCGACCTGTCGAAAGGCATGATGGGTGCCAACGGCATTCTCGGCGCCGGCTCGCCGCTCGCCTGCGGCGCCGCGCTCGCGGCGAAGACGCTCGGCCATGGTGGCATCGGCATGAGCTTTACCGGCGACGGCGCTTCCAACCAGGGCACTTTCCTCGAGAGCCTGAACCTCGCCGCGATCTGGAATCTACCGATGGTCTTCGTCGTCGAAAACAACGGCTACGCCGAGTCGACCTCGGTGGACTACGCCACCGCGGTCGATTCCTATGCCGATCGTGCCGCCGGCTTCGGCGTGCCCGGCGTGATCGTCGACGGCACCGACTTTTTCGCCGTCTACGAGGCCGCCGGCGAAGTCATCAGGCGCGCCCGCGAAGGCGGCGGACCGTCGCTGCTCGAATGCAAGATGGTGCGCTTCTTCGGTCATTTCGAAGGCGATGCGCAAACCTACCGCGGCGAAGGCGAAAACGAGCACAACCGCGAAAACCGGGATTGCCTGAAGCTGTTCCGTGCCCGCGTCACCGAGGCCGGCGTCGTCGCCGCCGACGAGCTCGACGCCATCGACAAAGAGGTGCTCGCGGCGATCGACCGGGCGGTCGAACAGGCCGTGGCGGCGCCGCTGCCCGAAGCGGCGGATCTGACCACCGACGTCTACGTTCGCTACTGATGCGCAATCGCGTGCAAGATTACAGGAGGATTCGACATGGCTCGTAAACTGAGTATGAAAGATGCAATCAACGAAGCGCTGGACCAGGAAATGACGCGCGATCCGACCGTCATCGTCATGGGCGAGGACATCGTCGGCGGCAGCGGTTCGCCCGGCGAGGCCGACGCCTGGGGCGGCGTGCTCGGGGTCACCAAGGGACTCCACGCCAAGCACGGCGACCGGCTGATGGATACGCCGCTGTCCGAGAGCGCCTACATCGGCGCCGCGGTCGGCGCCTCCACCTGCGGGCTGCGGCCGGTCGCGGAACTGATGTTCCTCGACTTCATGGGCGTGTGCTTCGACCAGATATTCAACCAGGCGGCCAAGTTCCGCTACATGTTCGGCGGCAAGGCGGAAACGCCGGTGACGATTCGCGCGATGGTCGGCGCGGGTTTTCGCGCGGCGGCGCAGCACAGCCAGATGCTGACACCGATCGTCACCCACATTCCCGGCCTGAAGGTGGTGTGCCCGTCGAACGCCTATGACGCCAAGGG
>JAHEKJ010000071.1 GCA_024638385.1 Gammaproteobacteria bacterium
GAAGGTGAAATGCTCGAGATCGCGCGGATAATCGAGATCCTCCGGATCCCGTTCGGGGTTGTCTTTACTGCTCATCAGACTACCTCAGTTCACGCCGGAGAATCTTCCCGACGTTGGTTTTTGGCAACTCCTTGCGGAATTCTACAATTTTCGGGATCTTGTAGCCTGTTAAATTTTCCCGGCAATAGGCGATCAGGTCGGCCTCGGTCAGCGACTCGTCCTTGCGCACGACGACCGCCTTGACGACCTCGCCGCTTTCGTCGTCGGGTTCGCCGACGACGCCGACTTCGAGTACCCCCTCGTGGCCGGCGATGACGGTCTCGATCTCGTTCGGAAACACGTTGAATCCGGACACGAGAATCATGTCCTTGAGCCGGTCGACGATGTAGACGTAGCCTTTGCCGTCAACCTTGGCGACATCGCCTGTCTTGAGCCAGCCGTCGGCGGAAAGTACCATGTCGGTTTCATCGGGCCGATGCCAGTAGCCTTTCATGACCTGCGGCCCGCGCACGCAGAGTTCGCCGGGTTCGTCGACCGGCAGTTCGTTGCCCTCGTCGTCGCGGATCGAGATCTCGGTGGACGGCACCGGCAGGCCGATCGCGCCGTTGAACTTTTTCAGGTTGAGTGGATTGATACAGACCGCGGGCGAGGTCTCGGTCAGGCCGTAGGCCTCGAGCAGGGGAACGCCGGTCAGTTTCTGCCAGCGCTCGGCGACCGGCTGCTGAACTGCCATGCCGCCGCCGAGCGACAGCTTGAGCCCGGAAAAATCGATTCGCTCGAAGCCCGGCGTGTTCATCAGCGCGTTGAACAGCGTGTTGACCCCGGTGATCGCGGTGAACCTGACGCCCTGCAACTCCTTGACGAAACCCGGCATGTCGCGCGGGTTGGTAATCAGATAATTGAGCGCGCCGACCTTCATGAAGGTCAGACAGTTGGCGGTCAGCGAGAAGATGTGATAGAGCGGCAAGGCGGTGATGATGATCTCTTCGCCGTCATTGACGACGTCCTTGATCCAGGCCGAGGCTTGCTGCATGTTGGCAATCAGATTGCCGTGCGTCAGCATCGCACCCTTGGCGACCCCGGTCGTACCGCCGGTGTATTGCAGGAAGGCGAGATCGTCGTGATTGCTGTGTACCGGCTCGTGCGGTTGCCCCGCGCCCCGCGCGAGCGCCTGCTTGAACGGCACCCGCGCCGGCAGCGAGAATGCCGGCACCATTTTCTTGACCCGCTTGACGACGAAATTGACGATCAGGTTTTTCGGAAACTTCAACAGGTCGCCGAGCTGGGTCGTGACGACATGCTCGACCGGCGTATCGGCAATGACTTCCTCGAGCGTATGGCAAAAATTCTCCATGACGATGATTGCCTTGGCCCCCGAATCGACGAGCTGATGCTTCAACTCGCGGGGAGTGTAGAGCGGATTGGTATTGACCACGGTGAAACCCGCGCGCAGCGTGGCGAAGATGGATATCGGGTTTTGCAGCACGTTCGGCATCATGATCGCGACGCGATCGCCGCGTTCGATGCCCGGCAGATTTTGCAGGTAGCTGGCGAGCCGATCGGTATACCGATCCATGTCGTCGTAGCTCAGCGTGGCGCCGAAATTGCTGAAACAGGGTTTGCTGCCGAATCGCTCGATGGCCTGCTCGAAGACATCGACTATCGATTGATAGGCTTCGAGATCGACGTGCTCCGGTACGCCGGGCGGATAGCTTTTTAACCAGATTTTTTCCATCGTCCCCCCTCAACCTGGCATTATTCTCAACGGCGAGCCCGTGCCGGATGGGTACGACTCCGGTACCGTCCGATCAGGCTTTTACCGCCGCTTTCTTGCCGACAGCTTTATTGCGAGACGCTGTCTTCCTGGCCGCCGCGGCGCCGACCGTCATCTGCTCGGGCGAAAAATCGTCGACCATGATGACCTTGCGCGTCGCCGACCGGGCCGTGTGCAGTATATCAGCTTCCTCGGCGGATACATGCCCGTCGCGCAACAAGTTTTCGACCCACTGCGCGTAATCCTCGGGGCCCTCGTAGTCGAAGCCGTCGTGGCGCAGGCGGCGTTCGATCGGCTCGGCCGCGATCACCTTGACCAGCGCGTCCTCGAGGCAGCCGGTAATGTCGTCCGGATCGTTGCTGGCGTAGAGGCCCTCGGTCAGGCGATCGCGCGCCTCGCCGGGACGTATCAGCAGCGCGGCGACCCGATGACCGAGGTAGTCGTTGGGCTGGCGCAGGTTCAGGCCCAGCGGAAAAATCGTGTGCCGCAGGACGACGCCCAGCCACTTGATCGGAAAGTTGCGCAGGATCTCGTCGAGCGCGGCCTGGATCTGGTAGAGACAGTACTTGACGCTCCACTCGAGCAGCGGCAGATCGCTGCGCGGCTGACCGTCGGCCTCGAATTTCTTCAGTGCGGCCGACGCATAGTACATGTAGCCGAGCGCATCGGCGAAGCGGCCCGACAGTTTCTCCTTGCGCTTGAAGGCGCCGCCCAGAATCATCAACACGAGGTCGGCGCTGACGGCGAAGGCCGCGCTCATCTGCCCCAGACGCCGGTAGTAGTTGCCGATGCGCCCGGGGTAAGGCGCCGGCGCGAGGTGACTGCCCGACAGGCCGAAGATCAGCGCGCGACAGAAATTGCGCAGGAAATACTCGGCGTGGCCGACCAGCGCCGCGTCGAATTCCGCGTCGGCGCGATCCAGATCGTCCATCGCCGCGGCGTCCATTTCCCGCACCAGATACGGGTGACAGCGGATCGCGCCCTGGCCGAAGATGATCATGCTGCGGGTCAGGATGTTCGCGCCCTCGACGGTGATGCCGACCGGCAGCGACTGGTAGGCGCGGGCAATATAGTTCGAGGGGCCCATGCAGATACCGCGACCGCCGTGCACATCCATCGCATCGTTGACGACGTCGCGCATGTGCTCGGTGTTGTAATACTTCAGTATCGCAGTCACGATCGACGGTTTTTCGCCGCTGTCGAGAGCCGCCAGCGTCAGCACGCGGCCGGCTTCCATCAGGTAGGCCAGCCCGCCGATTCGCGCGAGCGACTCTTCGACGCCCTCGAAGCGGCCGATCGACGTGTTGAACTGCTTGCGAATGCGCGCGTAGGCGCCAGTCGTGCGCGCGCAGGCTTTGCCCGCCGAGGCGCCGACCGCGGGCAGCGAAATGCCGCGACCGGCCGACAGCGATTCGACCAGCATGCGCCAGCCCTTGCCGATCATGGCCTGCCCGCCGATCACGAAGTCGAGCGGGATGAATACGTCCTTGCCGTTGTTGGGGCCGTTCTGAAACGCCGCGTTGAGCGGAAAATGGCGATTGCCGATAGTCACCCCCGGCGTGTCTACCGGGATCAGCGCGCAGCTGATGCCGAGTTCCTCGTCGTCGCCGAGCAGGCCGTCGGGGTCGTAGGCCTTGAACGCGAGGCCGAGCACGGTCGCGACCGGGCCGAGCGTGATATAGCGCTTCTCCCAGTTCAGGCGCAGGCCGAGCACGTCCTCGCCGTCGTAGCGACCCTTGCAAACGATCCCGCTGTCCGGGATCGCGCCGGCGTCGGAACCGGCAAAGGGGCCGGTCAACGCGAAACACGGTATCTCGCGACCGTCGGCGAGCCGCGGCAGGTAATGATCCTTCTGCGCCTCGGTGCCGTAGTGCAACAACAGTTCGGCCGGGCCGAGCGAATTCGGCACCATGACAGTGACGCCGGCGGAAATGCTGCGCGCGGCAATCTTGGTGACGACGCAGGAATGGCCGTAGGCGGAAAACTCGAGCCCGCCATAGCGCTTCGGAATGATCATGCCGAAGAAGCGCTGCCGCTTCATGAATTCCCAGACCTTCGGCGGCAAGTCCATGCGCTCGTGAGTGATCTCCCAGTCGTCGATCATCGCGCAGAGTTCGTCGACCGGTCCGTCGATGAAAGTCCGCTCGTCGTCGCTCAGCGTCGGCAGGGAATAATCCTGCAGCTTGCGCCAGTCGGGTGCGCCGCGAAACAACTCGGCTTCCCACCAGACGCTGCCGGCCTCGATCGCGGCGCGCTCGGTTTCGGACATCGACGGCAGCACCTTGCTGATCCGCTTGCGCAGCGGCGCGGACAACCACTGGCGCCGCAGCGAGGGGATGCCGAGCATCACCGCCGGCACCGCGTAAAGAGTCCAGAACAGAAGTCCCCAGAACAGGCTGAAGCCACCGAGCAGGGTGAAGGTGGCGAGCAGCAGGCCGGCGACGACGGCGAGAGTGCGAACGGGCACCCGGTGACAGGCAATCGCGTAGGCCAGACCGAGCAGGCCCGCGATAAAAATCAGAATGTTCATCCTTTAGATTCCGTGAAAATCCGAGTTGGCGGCGCTTGCCGTAACATATATCAAATTGACATCGCCGGCAATATAAAGTTTCAATTTGAAACTGTTATTTCAGGAAGATTCGCGCGCCTCGAGGAGTCGTTGCCGCAAGGCTTGCGCGATCGACGTATAATCGCCATCGAATGCCGCGTCGGCGTGCTCGATCAGCGGCAGGACCCGCGCGAGCAGCGACGGGATCTGCTCGCGCCCCGGCGTTCCCTGCCCCGCGGCGATACGCTCGAGCACGTAATCGAGCGACTCGAACGCTTCGCCGTCGCCCTGGACACAGCTGACGACGCGGTTTCCGCCCTTCGCCATCGCCGCCTTGAGGCATTTTTTCAGCTGCTTCTCGATCTGCTCGAGGCCGACGCCGTCGCCGGCGACGGCGCTGAATATCGCCGCACTGAGACTGATCGGCACCTGCCTGCCACCGATATTGATTTTTTGAGCGGCGACATTGTCGATAATACGCCGAACTCCGGCCGCCGCGCCGATGCCGTTGGTCGCCGGGTACAGCACCGAGAATTCGGCGTTGCCGCGATAGCACAGCGAATCCTCGCGACGCATGGTTTGCTGCACGATCCGGGCTAGCGACTGCACTACCGAGATCACGGTGGTCTTGTCGAACTCGTCGACCATCCGCTTGACGTCATCGAGGCGCAGCAAACACAGGCTCAGAGGGCTGCGGTGGCGCGCCGAGAACGACAGTTCCTGCTGCACGCGCGCGGTAAAGAAACTTTCCTGCGACAACTGCCGCAACAGGTTGACCGCCGACACCTCGGGCGCGTCCAGCTGCGGTCCCGACGCGTGCTGCAGAAACAGGTTGGTGTGCAGTCGTGCCCGCGCGAGCAGTTCGGTGCTCGAAAACGGCAGGTTGATGAAGTCGCTGGCGCCCTGTTGAAAAGCGGTTTCCTGCCGGAATTCGTCGTCGTTTTCGCCGAGCAACAACAAAATCGGCGTTGCCGCGAGTCGGGTATCGCCGGCATTACGAATGCGCTCGAGCAGCGCAAACCGGTCGAGCGCGAGTTCGAGATCGCAAATGACCAGTGCGATCGCGCGCTGTTCCGTCAGCAGTTTCCAGGCCTGTTCTGAATCCTCGGCCTGCCAGAGCGCGTAGTGCTCGCGCAAGCGTTTGCCGATCAATTTGGCGGTTGCCGGGGATCGCGTTGCCAGCAGGACCGAGGCTCGTTTCGGGTTATCGCTCATTGTTCGGTGATCGCGTCCGGGTTATCGGCGCCGGGGCAGTAGCCCGGGTGGTTCCGCATGAAGCTTCACAGGCGGCTCCGGCGGTGATTTACCCTCTATCGCTCGGCGCGTGAAAATACTTAATTTTTTATGCGGCCGGCCGATCCAACCCCCATGCGAAGTGCGTTTGCCGACCTGCGCAATGGGTCGGCTATACGCGCGTAACCGAAACATAGAGACTCGATGCCCAAGGCCAGAATTCTCATAGTCGACGATACCCAGGCCAACCTGGTCGCGTTGCAGGTGTTGCTCAAACCCGTCGACGCCGAGATCGTTTGCGCGCGCTCCGGCGAGGAAGCCCTGCGCACCGCGACCGCCAACGTCGAGTACCTCGCGCTGATACTGCTCGACGTGCAAATGCCGGGCATGGACGGATTCGAGGTCGCTCGCCAGTTTCAGGAACACGAGCAGACCCGATCGGTTCCGATCATTTTCATCACCGCGGGACAGGACGATAGCGATATCGAGCAGGCTTACCTCGCCGGCGCGGTCGACTACATCCAGAAGCCGATTCGCAAGACCGCGCTGATCTCGAAGACCCGCGTGTTCCTCGACCTCTGGTCGCTGCGCCACGGCCTCGAGCAAGAGGTCGAGAATCGCCGCGCCGCCGAACACCGGGTCGAACACCTCGCCACCCACGACCCGCTGACCAACTTGCCCAACCGTCGCCGGCTCTACGAGGAACTGGACGAACTGATTTACCGCTCGGAGCGCTACCGCCACACCAGCGCGGTCATCTACGTCGACCTCGACGGCTTTAAACACGTCAACGATCATTTCGGCCATGAGGCCGGCGACCGGTTGCTGACCCGCGTATCGGCCAACTTCAGGCGCATCGTTCGCCAGACCGATTCGGTCGCGCGCATCGGCGGCGACGAATTCATCGTCCTGATCACCGATATCAACTGCGAAACCACGCTGATCACCAAGATCGAAAACCTGTTGCGCGAGGCCGCTCGACCGATCGACTTCGATGGCCACAAGATATCGGTCGGCGCGAGCATCGGCATCGCCCTCTACCCCGAACACGGCGAAAACGCCGAGACCCTGCTGCACCATGCCGACCAGGCGATGTACCAGGCCAAGAAAGGCGGCAAGAACACGTTTCGCTTCTTTACCGAAGACATCAACGAAAAGGCGCACCGCCAGCGTGAACTGCAGGATAGCCTGCGCAAGGCCTTGCCGAACGGTGAATTCGAGATTCACTACCAGCCGATCGTCGCTGTCGGGTCGGGCCAGGTGGTCTCGGTCGAGGCCTTGCTGCGCTGGCACAGCGCCGATCTCGGCCAGGTATTCCCCGACGAGTTCATTCCCGCGGCGGAAAGCGCCGGCCTGATCCAGGAGCTCGGTTGCTGGGTGCTGGAAAACGCGATCCGCACCGGTGTCGACTGGCACGAACGCTTCGGTATCGGACTGCGCATCGCGGTCAACGCCTCGTCGATCCAGTTCCGCAACAATTTACTGTTCGACTCGATCAAGCGCTCGATCGAATCCTACACCTGGGATCCCGACCTGCTCGAAGTCGAGATTACCGAGGGCCTGCTGCTCGACGATTCGCCCGAGGTCAACACCTATATCAACGAGATCAGCAACTGCGGCGTGCGCCTGTCGGTCGACGACTTCGGCACCGGTTTCTCGGCGCTGTCGTATCTGAAAAACTACCCGGTCAGCACGGTCAAGATCGATCGCAGTTTCATCATGGACCTGCCCGGCGACAAGGAGAACGAGGTGCTGGTGCGCGCGATCATCGCGATGGCGCACGGCCTGCGCCTGGAGGTCATCGCCGAAGGCGTCGAGACGCTGGAGCAGTGGGAATTCCTGCGCGCGCTCGACTGCGACTTCGCCCAGGGCTATCACTTCGGCAAGCCCATGCCGCGCGCCGAATTCGAGACTTACCTGCTCGCGCAGCCGTCCGAACTGCGCGCGCTGTCCTAGCCCGATCCCGGCGCCTGATTCGTCGCCAGACCGCGATCCGCCGCGCGCAATGCGCCTAGGATCCGGCGGCGCGAACCGTGTCGGTGCTCGTCGCCGCGTGGCGGGAGCCGAAGAATTCGGCGAACCAGTTCGCCAGCAGGCGCGTGTCGGCGCGGCGTCCGCCGGCCATGCTCGCGCGCGCCGCCGCGGTCACCTCGGTCGGCAGGATTCCGCCGCCATAAGCGTCGAGCAAGGCCTCCTCGTAAGCCGTTTCGAATTCCGGGTGCGCCTGCACGCTGATGATCGAATCGCCGTAAGCAAGCCCGGCGTAAGGGCAAAACTCCGAGCTCGCGAACACGCGCGCCGACGGCGGCAATTCGACGATCTGATCCTGGTGAAAGGCGTAGATACCGACCGACTCGGGCGTTTCGCCCATCCAGTCCTGGGGCGCGTCGATGCGGTATCGGTGCAGACCGACGCCCCAGCCCTTGTCGGACTTGACGACCTTGCCACCGAGGGCGTCGGCGACGATCTGATGACCGAAGCAGACGCCGATCAGCGGTTTTTCGGCCGCCGCCAGGTCACGGACGAAATCCTCGAGCGGCGGCATCCACGGGAGGTCGTCGTAAACGCCGTGCCGCGAGCCGGTGATCAACCAGCCGTCGCACAGGTCGATCGATTCCGGCATCTCGCCGCGCACGACGCTGAACGTGGCGTAATCGAAGGCCCGTCCCGATTGCCCGATGAAGCGTTCGAACATCGCCGGGTACGGGTCGAAACGAGCGGCCATTTCGTCGCGCAGCAAGCCGGCTTCGAGAATTCCGATTTTCATCATGTCCACCTGTGACTCTGATGCCGGCCGCGACGGCGGGGCGTCAGCGGCCGGCGGGATTCGAGTGATCACATATTATTCATCGCCGGCGCCGCCGCGCAATAGCTTAATTGTCGCAGTCCCGTCGAATGTGATTAAATGTTTGCGATCAAATCGACCGCTGCGCAGACATGGGAACAGGCGACGACAGCGAATTACGGCTGTTAATAGAAACCAAAACGGATTCGCTCAAGACCCACGAATGGGTTTACCGGCTGCTCCGCACCAACCTGATGTGCGGTCGCATCGAGCCCGGCAAACCGCTGACGATTCGCGGTCTCGCCGAGGTGCTCGACACGAGCCCGATGCCGGTGCGCGAGGCCCTGCACCGGCTCGCCTGCGAGGGCGCGGTCGAGGTCAAGAACAACCGCCGCGTCATCGTCCCGCTGATGACCGCGGAGAAGTTCGCCGAGCTTTGCGAGTTGCGGATCCTGCTCGAAACCTACGCCGCCGAGAGTGCGCTGCCCTACGTCCGGGACGAGCATATCCGCCGTCTCGAGCAGATCGACGCGCGCATCGACGCGGCCGTCGAACGCCATGACGTCGACCGCATCAGCCTCGACAACCAGGCCTTTCACCGCACGCTATACGGCGCCAATCCGTTCCAGATATCGGTGCCGCTGATCGAGAGCCTGTGGCTGCAGCTCGGACCGTTTTCGCGCATCGCGATGGACCGGCTGGAAAAGGCTTACCTCGTCGATCGCCACGCCGAGGCGCTCGAAGCCCTGCGCCAGCGCAACGGTTTCGGCCTGCGCCGCGCGATCGAAGCCGATATCCGTGACGGGATCGCGTCGATCAACACCGTCGAGGGCATTCACGATTATTTCGAGGGGGTCGCCTGAACGCGGTTCGACCCCGATTCGTGATCACTATCTCGGGACCGAAACGGCAGCTAACCGATCGATCTCGTACGGCTCTGTCGATAACTTGTGATCACACCAGGCGACAACCGCGACCCGGGAGTTCTGGCTAGATGGCAAAGCGAAAAGATTCCGATGGCCTCGCGGCGGAAATCGCGCGATTTCGCGCGGCCAACCCCGATGTCGACGAATTCGAAGTGCTGGCGGCCGACCTTTGCGGGCACTTCTTCGGCAAACGCTACCCGATCGACAAGCTCGATTCCTTCGCCCGCGACGGCCTCGCCTTCCCGGCGAGCATGTTCGTGCTGTCGACGCTCGGCGAGCTGCTCGAAGGTCTCTACTACGGCATCGACGACGGCGATCCCGACGCGTATTTCGATCTCGTGCCCGCTAGCCTCGCGCGCCACGACTGGGGCAGCAGGCCGCGCGCGCAAATCCTGGCAACGACCTGCAGCGCCGTCGAGCCCGCCTGGTTCGAGCCGCGGCGCGTGCTCCAGCAGGTGGTCGAAGCCTTCGCCGCCCGGGACTGGCATCCGATGGTCGCCTTCGAGCTCGAGTTTTACCTGTTCGACGGACAACGCGATGCCGACGGCAAGTTGCGCGTCGTGCGCAATCCCAAGACCGGGCGCAGCGACACCGCGACCGTGCTGTCAGCGTCGCGCATCGCCGATTTCGAGCAGGTCATCGACGACATCGTGCGCGCCTGCCGGGCGCAACGCATCGAGACCGGTGCAATCTCGTCGGAGCTCGGCCCGGGCCAGTACGAAATCAACTTCAACCACCACGCCGACGTCTTGCGCGCGGCCGACGAGACCTGCCTGTTCAAGCGCACCGTGGTCGAGGTCGCGAAGCGCCACGGCATGCTCGCCAGCTTTATCGCCAAACCGCTGCTCGACGCGGCCGGCAACGGCCTGCACATGCACATCAGCCTGGTCGACGGCGACGGAAACAATATATTCGCCGACGGAGATCGGGCCCACCCGCGACTGATGCACGCGATCGGCGGCTTGCTCGAAACGATGCCCGCGGCAATGTCGATCTGGGCGCCGAACGTCAATTCGTACCGGCGTTTTCGCGGCGGTATAAGCTGCGCACCGGTCAGCCAGACCTGGGGGTACGAAAACCGCACGGTCGCGTTTCGCGTGCCGCTCGCGCGCGGCGGGGCCTGGCGGGTCGAAAACCGCGTGCCGGGCGCCGACGCCAACCCCTATCTTGCGATGGCGGTCACGCTCGCGGCGATGCTGCACGGCATCGAAGCTAAACTCGAGCCGGGCGATGCGACCGAGGAAGCGGTCGACGGCCCCGACGCCGACTTGCCGCTGAGCCTGCCGACCGCGCTCGCCGCGACGCGTGCGAACGACGGCCTGATCGGCATACTCGGCGATCAGTTCGTCGACTTTTACTGCCGCCACCGCGCGGCCGAGACGGCGGCGTTCGAAAATTACATCGGCGCGCGCGAGTACGACTGGTACCTGTAATGAGTGCGAAAGATTTCACCCAGAGCGACTCGATGTTCGCCAACGTCTACGCCTACCTCGGCCTGCCGCTCGTGCGCGATCCGGACGCGGCCGACCTGTTCGTCGTCGGCCTGCCCTACGATCTCGGCACCAGCGGTCGATCGGGCGCGCGCGGCGGTCCGGCGGCGATTCGCGCGGCGAGCGCGAACCTGACCTGGGAAGAAAAACGCTGGCCGTGGAATTTCGCGTTGCGCGAGCGCATCGCGCTCGCCGATTACGGCGATCTCGAGTTTCCCTACGGCAACCACGAGGCGCTGTTTGCGAAGATTGCCGAGCACTACGGCAGTTTGCTCGGTGCCGGCAAGGCGACGCTGACCTTCGGCGGCGACCATTTCGTCACGCTGTCGCTGCTACGCGCACATCACGCTCAGCACGGCAAGCTCGCGCTGATCCATTTTGACGCACACACCGACACCTACAGCGACCCCGAAGCGCCCTACTACCACGGCAACATGTTCTACCACGCGCCGCGCGAGGGCCTGATCGATCCGCAGCACAGTATCCAGATCGGCATTCGCACCGAGTACGATCCGAAATCGCACGCCTTCGAAGTGATCGATGCCGCCGAGGCCAGTCGCCGCGACGCCGATGCGGTCGCCGCGCGCATTCGCGAGCGGGTCGGCGACCGGCCATGCTATCTGACCTTCGACATCGACTGTCTCGATCCGGCCTTCGCGCCCGGCACCGGCACGCCGGTCGCCGGCGGCCTCGCCTCGGTTCACGCGCTAGAGATCTTGCGCGGCCTCGCCGGCATCCGGCTGGTCGGCATGGACGTCGTCGAGGTCGCGCCGGCCTACGACCACGCCGCGGTCACCGCGCTCGCCGGCGCGACCCTCGGCCTCGAAATGCTGCACGTCTTCGCCGCCGAACGCGGCAAGTAATTTCAGCCAAGCCCGCGTCATTGCGAGCACAGCGAAGCAATCTCCCGGGATCGGGCAAGTATCGGGAGGTTGCTTCGTCGCGCCCGGCCGCGGGCCGGCCACTCCTCGCAATGACGGAAAATAACCGACTCTAGTCGAGTGCGGGAATCTCGCGGTTGTAGAGCGGCGCGTATACGTCTTCGCCGGATTCGAAATGACGCGCCGCGGCGTGACCATCGTAGACCGCCGCGGCAATCGTGCCGGGCGCATGGCAATCGCCGATCGAGCGCAGCGTCGCGAAGCGTCCGGCCTCGGCGTCGAGCGCGGTGAACAGCTCGTCTTTCGGCGCGCGCGACGTGATCAGCACGAGATGGTCGAATTCGCATCGCCGGCGATGACTCGAGGCGAAGACGTCGGCAATCGTCGCGGCGCCCGTCTCGACCCCGAGCAACTCGTGCGCGGTCACGATTTCGACGCCGAGATCGAGCAGCCGGGCGTGGATCTTTTCCTGCTCGAGCGTGTTGACGGTCCAGCTCGACACCAGCGGCGCCGGCGTCACCAGCACGACCTCGCGACCCTCGCCGCGCAGCCGTTCGGCGAACGCGCCGCCGAGGTAATAGTGATCGTCGTCGTAGATCAGGATCCGCTGGCCGGGGACGGCGCCGGCGAACAGGTCGTCGGGCGTCAACACCCGGTCGTTGCCTTCGAGCCCGTCGATCGCGAAGGCGTGCTGCCGGCCGATTCCGTCGCGCCGCCAATGCGCGCCGGTGGCGACGAACACGTGCGGGATTTCGAGCTCGAGCACGTCCCTGGCCTCGAGCCGATTGCCGAGATAGATCTCGACGTTGGCCTTTTGTCCGAGCTGATACTCGCGGTAGTCGCGCACGCGCGCGTAGCTGGACATCCCCGGCAATTCGCTCTCGAACGCGATCCGCCCGCCCAGCGCGTCGCCGGCCTCGGCGAGGTTCACGCGATAGCCGCGGTTGGCGAGCTGCAGCGCGCACTCGAGCCCGGCGGGCCCGCCGCCGACGACCAGCACCGCGGCGTCGCTCGCCGCAGATTCGATGCGTTCCGGATGCCAGCCCTGCTTCCACTCCTCGCCCTGGGTCGGGTTTTGCGTGCAGCGGATCGGCGCCGCCATCATGTCCTGCGCGACGCAGATGTTGCAGCCGATGCATTCGCGGATGTCCTCGAGCCGGCCCTCATCGATCTTGCGCGGCAGGAACGGGTCGGCGATCGACGGTCGCGCCGCGCCGATCAGGTCGAGCACGCCGCGTTTGATCTGCGAGACCATCGCGTCGGCCGACGTGAAGCGGCCGACCCCGACCACCGGCTTCGACGTCAGCGACTTGACGAACGCGGTGAACGGCTCCTGGTAACCCTCCACCGGCTCGAAGCGCGCGGTCGCCGAGTCGTTGTCCCAGCCGCTGACGTTGACGTCCCACAGGTCCGGGATCTCGGCCAGCAGCGCGACGATCTCGCGGCCTTCCTCCGCGGCCTGCAAGCCGTCGGGACCCCGCAGCTCGTCGGTAGCGAAGCGAAACGCGATCGCGCAGTCGTGGCCGACCGCGTCCTTGACGTCGAGCAGGATTTCGCGCGCGAGGCGCACGCGATTTTCGAGGCTGCCGCCGTACTCGTCGCCGCGGCGGTTGTACTGGCGCTTGAAGAAGTGCTGGATCACGCTCATGTCGTGCCCGGCGTAGACGTAGACGATGTCGTAGCCGGCCACGCGCGCGCGCTTCGCCGCGTCGACGTGCCAGCGTCGCAGGTCGGCGATGTCGCGTTTCGTCATCGCCCGCGCCTGCAGCGGGTAATCACCGTGAACGACGACATGACTCGGCGCCAGCGGCGCGATCCGGCTGTAGAGGTTCGGCGCGTGGAGGCCGCCATAGCACAGCTCGATGCCGGCGAGTGCGCCGTATTCGTGCACCGCGTCGGTCATCAGGCGGTGTTGCGGAACATCGCGGTCGTCCCAGATGCGACCCTCGAAGTGTGGCGAGGCGTCGAAAGTCGGGTGGATCTCGGTCTCCTGGTTGCAGATCACGCCCCAGCCGCCCTCGGCCTTGACGCCGCGGTTGGCGGCCTCGGCGCGCGGCCGGCCGTGGCCGAGCGTGTTGCAATGCGGCACCTGGTAGAATCGGTTCGGCGCCGTCACCGGCCCGATTTCGACTGGCTCGAACAAAATATCGTATTTCGGATCTCTGCTCATATCACTACCCGGTCTCGTTTGACTTTGGTTTTGCCCTGGCCCAGTTCGCGCGCGACGCGATGACCGGCGTAAACCGCCGCCGCGACGATGCCCGGCGCGCGGCAATCGCCGACGCGTTCGAGCGTGCGCCCGCCGCGCGCTTCGAATTCGTCGCGGCGGGCGTCGAGGTCGCGCCACAACCCGTCGTTGCCGATGCGGGCGCCGAGCGGCACCAGGTAATCGGCCTCGCGCGCGAGGGTCTCGCCACCGTGCACGCAGTCGAGCCGCGCGACCCCGTCCTCGAAGGCTTCGAGCCCGCGTGCCGTAACCAACTCGACGCCAGCCGCGATCAACGCCTCGAGCGTCAGCGAGTGCTCGTTGGTGTTGAGCGTCCAGCTCGCCGGCGTCGCCGCCGGCGTCACCAGCGTGACCGCGGCGCCATCCGCGGCGAGCATCAAGGCCAGCGCGCTGCCGAGATAATAATGATCATCGTCGTAGATGACGACGCGGCCATCGAGCGAGGCGCCATCGAGCAGTTGCTCGACACCGATGACGCCGGCGCCGCCGTGACCGGCAAACGGCTCGCGCCGGTGCCGGCCGACACCGTCGGCGCGCCAGCGGGCGCCGGTCGCGACGATCACGTGCTCGACGTCGAGCGCGAGTACCGCGTCGGCATCGAGCCGATTGTCCGGATAGCTTTCGATGTTGGCGAGTTTTGCCAACTGGCCGAGCCGCCAGTCGCGCACACGCGCCCACTCGGCGAGGCCGGGCAGGCGCGCTTCGCGATTGACGCGGCCACCGAATTCGCGCTCGGCCTCGGCGAGCAGCACGCGGTAGCCGCGCTCGCCGAGCGCGCGCGCGGCTTCGAGCCCGGCCGGGCCGGCGCCGACGACAAGGACCGATTCGTCGGCATGCCGCGGCGCGATCCGTTCCGGGTGCCAGCCGCGGCGCCATTCCTCGCCCATCGTCGGGTTCTGCGTGCAGCGGATCGGCGCGCCGAGCGAATCGTAGGCGTAGCAAACGTTGCAACCGATACACTCGCGAATGTCGTCGCTGCGTCCCGCGTCGATCTTGCGCGGCAGGAACGGGTCGGCGATCGACGGCCGCGCCGCGCCGATGAAATCCTGCGCGCCGGAGGCGATTTGCGCGAGCATCGTGTCGGGCGACGTGAAGCGGCCGACGCCGACCACGGGCTTCGTCGTCATCGACTTCGCGCGCGCGATCGCGTCGCGGTGCGCGGCCTCGCGGACGAAACGCGAGCTGCCCATCTCGTAGCGGTAGTCGTCGAGCACGATATCCCACAGGTCGGGCAGCTCGGCGAGCAATTCGAACGCGGCGACGAGCTCGTCCGGATCATCGTCGGGTTGCGCCGGCATCGCGTAGCGCACCGCCAGCGCGGCGCGCCCGGCGACGACCTCGGCGACCGCCTCGATGACCTCGCGCACGAGGCGTACGCGATTTTCCACCGATCCGCCATAACCGTCGTCGCGCCGATTGAGCCGCGCGGACAAAAAATTGTGCAGCAGGTAGTAATGACAGGCGTAGACGTAGACGATGTCGAAACCGGCGTCGAGCGCGCGCGCCGCGGCGGCGCGGTAGGTTTCGCGAAAATCGACAAGGTCGTCGCGACTCATTGCCTGGCTTTGCACCGGCACGCCGAGCGCCGCGTCGTTCGGCAGGCTGGCGACGTCGAGCGCGATTTCGCGCGTCAGCAAATTGGCCGAGGTATGCCCGCCGTACCACAGCTCGACGCCGGCGAGCGCGCCGTGGGCGTGCACCGCGTCGGTCATCGCGCGCAGGTTTTTTACGTCGCCGGCGTCGCGCAAGGCCGCGCTCGGGTAGGGCGTCTCGTCCGCGCCCGGCGCGATCGAGCAGTACTCGGTGCAGACCACGCCCCAGCCGCCCTCGGCCTTGACCGCGCGCATCGCCGCCATCATGTTCGGGCGGACATAGCCCATGCCACTGCAATGCGGCACCTGGTAGAAGCGATTCGGCGCGGTGACCGGGCCTATCCGGATCGGCTCGAACAGCGGATCGAAGCGCGGATCGCGGCCCACGGTCAGCGCACCGCCGCAACCCGGCGCTCGGCGGCGAGGCGCGCATTGACCTCGCGCAGCGTGCCCGCCGCGGGCGCGTTGTCGAGGCAGACTACCGGCAACAACTCGCGCAGGCGATTGTGATAACTCGCGACATTGACTTCGAGGTCGGACAGCAGCATGCCGTCGAACGCGCTCGAGCGCATGCCCGCGGCCGCCCAGTTGACGAGGTCGACGTCCTCGCCGCCGACATCCATGTTGATCGCGCGGTTCAGTTCGCGCGCACGCTGCATTTGCGGGCGATCGTCGGGCAAGGCAAAACTCGCGCCGGCCATTACGCTGCGGCGGCGGCCGCTCGGGTAGATCTGGTAAACCTCGACCTGGTCCGGGAACAGCGTCACGACGAATCCGGGAAACAGGCCCCAGTAAATCCACTGCTGGCGACAGGCCTCCGGCAGATAGCTGTCGGTCGGCAGCGCGGCGACGTAATCGCGGTTGCGCTCGAACTTGAACTTGCGCCCGGCGAAACTGCCACAGGCGCGGGCGAGGCCGCCATCGACGAACTGGTCGGTATAGGTCGGCCCGACCAGGTCGAACAGTTCCGGGTGCCCGACAGGGACGTGATAACCCTCGCCGTCGATGTCGGCCACGGCCTTCCAGTCGAGCTCGAAAGGAAACCTCCAGGGCTTGCCGAAGGGTTGCATCTCGGCGATGCGATAGAGGCCGATCTCGTGTTCCGCCGGCGCGAACTGCTCGGCCACGCCCGGGCCGTCGCCGGCGAAGCGGATGAAGATCAGTCCGTGCCAGACCTCGCACTCGATCGGTTTGAGCCCGAAGGCCGCGCGATCGATATCGGGAAAGGTGTCGGCTCGCGGGACATTGCGCAGGCTGCCGTCGAGATTGTAGCTCCAGCCGTGGAACGGGCAGATGAACGCCTTGCCGCAATGACCGCGGTCGTCGGCGACGACGCGCGACGCACGATGCCGGCAGACATTGTGGAATGCGCGGATCTCGCCGCCGCCGTCTCGCACGACCACGGCGCGTTCGTCGCCGAGCGCAAAGCAGGCGTAGTCGCCACTGCGCGGAATTTCGCCGACATGGGCGACGTACAGCCAGTGGCGCAGGAAGATCCGTTCGAGCTCGAGCCCGGCAAGTTCGTCACTGTGGTAAGTCCAGCCCGGCAACCCCCGGCGTGCGCCGGGCTGCCGAAATACCTCGTCCGGGGATATGATTTTCATCTCTGGTTTCACTCCGGGTTCGTATTCGTCGATCAGGCGCCCGGCGACGGGTGACGTTGCGAATCGGTTTCCGGGCGAACCTCGATCGACTGCATTTCCTCGGTCGCGAGTTCGATACCGCGACGCAGGATCGTGACGAGTTCGTCGATCTGCTCGCGGGTAATCGTCAGTGGCGGCGACATCACGCACATGTTGATCAGCGGGCGCACGATCAGGCCGAGCGCCTGGCAGTGCCGGTCGATGAGCTTGCCGATCTCGTGGTCGGTGGCGAGATCGTTTTCGCCCTCGCGCCATTCGCACTCGACGCAGGCCATCAGCCCGAGGCCACGCACGTCGCGCACGATCGGCAGGTCATGCAGTGTTTGCAGCTGCTGTTGCAGGTACGGCCCGGTTTCCCGCGCGCGTTCGAACAGCTTTTCGCGCCGCATGATTTCGAGGTTGGCGAGACCTGCCGCGGCCGCGACCGGGTGACCCGAGTAGGTAAAGCCGTTCGAGAACACCGCCGAGTCGCCGCCGCGCGCCTTGATTTCGTCGATCAGCCGGTCGGAAACGACGAACGCGCCCATCGGGATATAGCCCGAGGTCAGACCCTTCGCGGTCGTGATGATGTCGGGCTCGATGCCGAACACGTCCTGCGACGCGAAGCAATGGCCGAGCCGGCCGAACGCGGTGACGACCTCGTCCGACAGGTAGAGCATGTCGTGTCTGCGGCAGACCTCCAGGCAGCGCGCGTGGTAACCCTCTGGCGGCACGATTACGCCGCCCGACGCGAGGATCGGCTCGGCGACGAACACGGCGCAGTTGTCGCTACCGACCTGCTCGATCATGCGCTCGAGGTTGCCGACGCAGGCGTCGAGAAAATCGGCATCGGACTGGCCGGCGGGCCGGGCCAGCGGATCCGGCGCATCGATGTGATGGACCAGCCGGGTTTCGAAATCGAGGTGATTCTTGTCGCGTTCCTTGGCCGACACGCTGCCGCCGAGATAGGTGCTGCCGTGGTAACCCCGTTTTTGCGCGATGATGTGTTTCTTTTGCGGCTTGCCGCGCATGTTGTTGTAGAACTGCACGAAGCGCAGCGCCGAGTCGACCGCGGTCGAACCGCAGGTGGTAAAGAACACGTGCTTCAGATCACCGGGCGCCTCGGCCGCGATTTCGGCGGCGAATTGCGCCGCCGGGCCGGTCGCCATCGACCACGGCGACACGTACGGCAGGGCCATGATCTGGTCGTAGACCGCCTGCGCGATTTCCTTGCGGCCGTGGCCGACGTTGACGCACCACATGCCGGCCGGCGCGTCGAGCAGGCGCTTGCCGTCGCTGTCGAAAACGTAGACGCCGTCGCCTTCGCGCAGCAGCGTGCGCTCGTGCTTGCCGAGTTTGACGAAATCGTCCCACGGATGAATGAACTGGTTGTCGGCGCGCTTGATTTCGGTCACTTGCATGTCGGCACCTCCTGAGGAAAGCAGTATTTTAATTTATTATTTTTTATTTTTCAATATATTTCAATAATATACGAATTTTCATTGACTAATCATTCAGCTAGCTATAAGGTGCCCGAATGACCGCCACAGTCAGCCGAGCCGGCATATCGGCAACCACGTCGAAAAACTTCGCCAGCCGAAATCGCCGACGGCAAAGCGAGTACCGCAAGCGCCAATTGATCGACGCGACGCTCGACTGCATCGACCGGCTCGGCCTGTCGCAGACGACGATCGCGCAAATCGCCGCGCGCGCGAACCTGTCGCAGGGCAACGTGCTGTTCCACTTCGCCAGCAAGGAAGCCCTGCTCGAACAGACGCTGCGCCATCTCAGCGACGAGTACCTGAGCAATTGGCGGAGCGCGGTCGAGCGAGCCGCGCCGGACCCCGGCGCACGCCTCGGCGCCCTGGTGCGGGCATCGTTCGCGCCGAGCGTCTTTACACGCAAGAAGATCAGCGTCTGGTTCGCCTTCTGGGGCGAATCGCGCTCACGACCGATTTACATGCGAATCTGCGGCGCCAACGACCGCGCGTTTTCCGCGCAATTGCTGGATCTGTGTCAGGCCGCCGAAGCCGACTCCGAGGCCCGCCTCGATGCCGCGACCGCCGCGCTCGGCATCGAGGGCATGATCGACGGCCTGTGGCAAACCTGCCTGCTCGGCCCGCCAGGTTTCAAACGCGAGCAAGCCGTTACCGCGGTCTTCGAACTGGCGCGCGCGATCTATCCGACACTCGAATTAGATTCGAAATAATGTGATCACGAAGGTAAAAAAACCGTGATAAGATGCGTTAAAATTTTTGCTGCGACTGGCAAAAGGCCAGTACCCTTATACGATTCGAGAACCGATATCCGCATTCGAAATTGTGATTCAGCCGAGGTTCGGCACAGCCACGAAACAACAAGCTACACCTGACCATAACCTGCATTTCCGAGGAGGAAGTAATGTCTACACGCATCGCATTCAAATCTACCCTGATCGGTCTGGCCACCGCCGCGCTGGCGTTCATGACCGGCGTCGCCGGCGCCGCCGGCAAGCTCAACGTCAGCAACTGGGCGGAGTACATGGCCGAGGACACGATCGAGAACTTCGCCAAGGAGTTCGACGTCGAGGTTACCTTTACACCCTACGATTCGGTCGAGGCGATCGACTCCAAGCTGCTCGCCGGCAATTCCGGCTACGACGTCGTCTCGCACGCGGCCTCGCAGGTCGCGCGCCTGATCAAGGGCGGCATCC
>JAHEKJ010000072.1 GCA_024638385.1 Gammaproteobacteria bacterium
TCGCCATTGCCCGAATTCGAGAACTGCGCGCATCATTCAACATTGTTCGGGCGAAGGCAATTCGATTTTGGCGCCGCTCGGGTTAGACTCGTCGCGTCGCCCTGCACGGAGAGACGAGATGTCGGCCAGCGAGGAAATACTCGACGTCGTCGACGCCGACGATCGCGTCGTCGGCCGCGCGACGCGCGGCGAGATTCACGCGCGCGGGCTGATGCATCGCGCGGTGCACATTTTGCTGTTCGACGGCAAGGGCGACCTGTTTCTGCAAAAACGCTCGCTCGCCAAGGACGAAAACCCGGGACTGTGGGATTCGTCGGCGGCCGGTCACGTCGACAGCGGCGAAGACTACCTCGCCTGCGCGCGCCGCGAGCTCGGCGAGGAGCTCGGCCTCGACGCCGACGTCGGTCTCGAAATCCTGTTCAGGCTGCCGCCGTCCGCGATCACGGGTTTCGAGCATTGCACGGTTTACCGCGCGGTCCACGACGGCCCGCTGCGCCTCGATCCCGACGAGATCGACGATGGCGCCTGGATCGGCGTCGAGACGATGGACGCGCGCGTCGCCGCGGCCGATCCCGAGCTCACGGAATCCTTGCGCCTGATCTGGGCGACTTACCGCGACATGCCGCATTGACGGGCCACGGCAGGTCATTGCGAGGAGGCGCAACCGACGAAGCAACCTTTCGACGCTTGCCCGATGACGGGAGATTGCTTCGCTGGCGCTCACAATGACGGTAAATTCCGGGAGATTGCTTCGCCGGCGCTCGCAACGACGTGATTCTCGCAGGCCCGCATCAGCGACGGCCGCCGTGTCCGATTATCCCTATACAAAGCGCGCGCCCGGCGTTTAAATAGCCGGCAGAATACTGACTACGGAGGAGACATGACCAAAACAGCATTGATCGTCGGCGCTGGCAGCGGCAACAGCGCATCGTTCGCCCGCGCGCTCGCCGCCGACGGCTATCGTGTCGTGCTCGCGTCACGCAAGATCGAGAAACTCGAGGGCCTGTGCAACGAGATCGGCGCGATCGCGATCGCCTGCGACGCGAGCGACGCCGATTCGGTCGAGGCGCTGTTCGACGAGATGCGCGGCAAGGTCGGGCCGGCCGAGGTCGTGCACTACAACCCGAGCGCCTACACCGCCGGACCGATCACCGAGCTCGATCCCGAGCTTGTCCACCGCGCGCTGCTGCAAACCGTGTTCGGCGCGTTCCTGGTCGCGCAGCAGGCCGCGCGCGACATGCTCGAACTCGGCCGCGGCGCGATCTTCTTCACCGGCGCGACCGCGAGCGTCAAGGGGTTTCCGAAATTCGCCGCCTTCGCGATGGGCAAGTTCGCGCTGCGCGGTCTCGCGCAAAGCCTCGCCCGCGAGCTCGGGCCGCAGAACATCCACGTCGCCCATTTCATCATCGACGGTGGCATCGCGTCGCCGGGGCGCGATCTCGACGACGGCGATGCGTCGACCAATCCGAATGACGATCAGCTCGAGCCGGATGCAATCGCACAAACCTACCTGGCGATGTTGAGGCAACATCGGAGCGCGTGGACTCATGAGCTCGACCTGCGTCCGTGGGTCGAAAACTTTTAATGGTCGAGGCGATCGATTACCTGGCGCCCGACGTGCCGCCGCGATTACCGTGGCACGACGTGCCGCTGGTTCGCGCCGATGCCGATACCGTGGCGCCTTTCGGCCGCCTCGTCGACGACCCCGATGATTGCGAGATCGAGATCGTGCAATGGCCGGCGCGCGGCTGGCGCCCGGTCGACGCCGGCACCGGCGACGAGGGCGGCACGGTCGAGGGCGTATTTCACACCGAGTGGCGCGGCGACGTCCTGCACGCGAGCAACGACGCGGTTGCCGGTCGCTATGTCCTGGGCTGGTCGACCGACCCGGCCGACGCGCGCGAATCGGATACCCCCAGCGCGCCGCAGCGCGTGTTGTTGTGGCATCTGAACTACCATCCCGATGGCGGGCAAATGTTCTTCCCGCTCGCCGGCGAGGCCTTCGTCGTGCCGGTCGCGCCGCCGGGCGACGATCTGCGGCCCGAAGACGTCGTTGCGCTGTGGTGCGATGGTCGCCGGGGGCTCTATATCCATCCCGGAATCTGGCACGAGGGCGTGTTTCCGGCGACGCCGGCGCAGGATTTTCGCGATCGGCAAGGGCGCGTGCACGCGCGCATCAGCTGCAACGTCGCGCGGGAATTCGGCGTCTTTCTGAACGTGCCGTTGAATCCGGCCTAGCGCCGTTCGAGGCTGATCCGGCGCGACACCCAATCGGGCGGCTCGTCGACCTCGGCGGCCTTCAACGCGGCCAGGACGGCATCCGGCATCGGCGCGGTGCGCTGCTCGCGCGTGGCGTAGTGCAGGGCCATGAATTCGGCGGTCGCGCAGAGCCTGCCGTCGACCAGCATGCGGTGCGCGAACCAGATGCGCTTCGCGTCGGAGCCGAGCATCAGCGTCTCGATATCCATCGTCGCCGGCATGCGCACGTCGCTGAGGTAACGCAGGTGCGTCTCGACCGTATAGATCGCGCAGCCGGTGGCGTCGAAGTAGTCGGTGCCGATATCGAAGTGATCCTGCATGATCCAGGTCGCATTGGAAAACGGCACGAGGTAGTAGGCTTCGTTGAGATGCCCGTAGTGGTCGAGCCAGGCCTCCTGGAGCGGCTCGGAGTGGAAATTGAATATCGTCATGGCCGGATCCGGGAGTCTGGGTCGCCCGAGTATAACTGATCGTCCAGCCACCGGCAGACGGTGATCGATCCGCGGCGCGGCGGCGTATCCAACGGGGTTTGCAGATAGTAGAATCGCGCGATGCCGAAAGTCATCCAGGTCCAGTCACTGGGCAAAATCTACGCCGGCGGGTTCGAGGCGTTGCGCGACGTCGACCTCGATATCGAGGACGGCGAAATCCTCGCGCTGCTCGGGCCGAACGGCGCCGGCAAGACGACGCTGATCTCGATTATTTGCGGCATTGTTACGCCGACCGCGGGCGCGGTGCGCGTTGCCGGGCATGACATCATCGACGACTACCGGGTCACGCGCCAGCTGATCGGCCTGGTGCCGCAGGAGCTGACGCTGGGCGCCTTCGACACGGTCTGGAACACGGTCAGCTTCAGCCGCGGACTGTTCGGCCAGCAACCGAACCCAGCCTACATCGAGCAGTTGCTGAAGGATTTGTCGTTGTGGGACAAGCGCGAGAACGAGTTGCGCACGCTGTCGGGCGGCATGAAGCGGCGCGTACTGATCGCCAAGGCGCTGTCGCACGAGCCGCGCATCCTGTTCCTCGACGAGCCGACCGCCGGCGTCGACGTGGAACTGCGCCAGGACATGTGGCGGCTCGTGCGTGGCCTCAACGAGTCCGGCGTCACGATCATCCTGACCACGCATTACATCGAGGAAGCCGAGGAGATCGCCGACCGCGTCGGTGTCATCAACGACGGCAAACTGTTGCTGGTCGACGACAAGCAGCGCCTGATGCACCAGCTGGGGCGCAAACAATTGCTGATCGAGCTCAAGCATCCGATCGACTCGCTGCCGGCGGCGCTCGCCGAGTACGGGCTCGAGCGCTCGGACGACGGCACCTGCCTGACCTACACCTACGACACCCAGGGCGAGCGCACCGGCATTACCGCATTGTTGCAGGCATTGCACGATGCCGGACTGGCGCTCAGGGACCTCAAGTCGAGCCAGAGCTCCCTCGAGGAGATATTCGTCAGCCTCGTGAGCAACAGATGATCAATTTCCAGGCAATCCGCGTGATCTATAAATATGAAATGCTGCGCGCGTGGCATACCTTGCTGCAAACCATCGCGTCGCCGGTGATTTCGACGTCGCTGTATTTCATCGTTTTCGGCGCCGCGATCGGCTCGCGAATCGAGCAAATCGAGGGCGTTGCCTACGGCGTCTTCATCGTTCCGGGGCTGGTCATGTTTTCGTTGCTGACGCAGAGCATCGCCAACGCGTCCTTCGGGATCTTCTTCCCGAAGTTCACCGGCACGATCTACGAAATCATGTCGGCGCCGATCTCGTTCTTCGAAATCATCGTCGGCTACGTTGGCGCGGCCGCGTCGAAAACGCTGATCGTCGGCGTGATCATCCTGGTGACCGCGAATCTGTTCGTCGATCTGCGCATCGAGCACCCGTTCGTGATGCTGCTGTTTCTCGTGCTGACCTGCGTCTCGTTCAGCCTGTTCGGTTTCATCATCGGCCTGTGGGCGACCAATTTCGAGAAGTTGCAGCTGGTGCCAATGCTCGTGATCACGCCGCTGGTGTTTCTCGGCGGCAGTTTCTACTCGGTCAGCATGCTGCCGCCGTTCTGGCAAACGGTGACCCTGTTCAATCCGGTGCTTTACCTGATCAGCGGTTTTCGCTGGAGCTTCTTCGAGGTCTCCGACGTCAGCGTCGGCGTGAGCCTCGGCATGATCACGCTGTTCCTGCTCGCCTGCCTCACCCTGGTCTGGTGGATGTTCAAAACCGGCTATCGCCTGCGTCCCTGAGCCGAATAGTCGCGGATCTCGACTCCCGCGGAGACCCACGGAGCCTGAATGCGCAGCGCTCGCGGAATTGTTATTTTGGCGGCCACGATTGGCAGGCCGGTCGGAAAAATCGAGAGAGGGAGGAATACGTCCGGACGTCGCGCATGGAATATACGCAGCGGCCTTTGCGAGCCTTGCGACTCTGCGGGAAAATCAGCTTTGAATGACCAGAAGGCCGCGGGTAGAAATGAAAAAGCCGGCGCGGGTCGAGGACCCGCGCCGGCCCATTAGGGTTTAGCTCTGCCAGAAGAATTTCGACGATTCGCGCTCGACGTCGTGCCGGGACAGGCCGATGTCGTTCAGCATGTGATCGGACATATGCCGCAGCAGGCGGCGTTCGCCGGAGCGACGCGCCCAGGTGCCGATCATCGTGGACACTTTAGCCGCGAAAGCTTCGACGCGTTCTACCGCTGCGAAGACCCCGGCGGCGATGTCCATGTCTTCAATAAGATGGAAGTTTTTCGCTTTCAAAGTGCTCATGTTTTGCTCCTGTCTACCAGTGCCGAGGGCGGTATTGCCGTCGGCTTTCAGTCACGATGCGTAATATAGGCGCGCAACTGTGGTAATAACAGAGCCAGTTAAAATGAAATTAATACAGTACAGTTTAGCGGTACAGATTTGGGCCCAAACGATATTTGTGAAACAGTTCACAGGGCTTTCGTGATACAGTTTTGACGGTTTGTCGGGCAGTTCGAAGAGGTTATAACAAAATCTTTATAAATAATTGAAATATTTAAAGTAATTTACCTGAATGAAAACCGTTTCCGAGTCACGAAAATGGCCTTGCAGCAGCCCGGATTCGGGTCTTCTGTCGGTAATTTTCGTTTTACTAAAAACTGTACTGGTCGATCGGTTTTCAGCCGATTTCGAGCACGGTGGCGCCGGTGGTTTCGCGTGCCTCGAGGCGGCGGTGGGCCTCGGCACATTGCTCGAGCGGCAACACCTGGTTGACGTGGATATTGACCTTGCCGCCCGCCACCGCATCGATCAGCCGCGCCGCGCCCTCGTCGAGCAACGCGCGCGTCGAAATGTGCGTCGCCAGCGTCGGACGGGTCACGTAGAGCGAACCCTTGCCGGCGAGGATCAGCGGGTTGAAGGGCTCGACCGGTCCGCTCGCGTTGCCGTAGGTCGCCAGCACGCCGAACGGTCGCAGCGAGTCGAGCGATGCCCCGAAAGTCGCCTTGCCGATCGAATCGTAAGCCGCGGCGACGCCTTCGCCACCGGTGATCTCGCGCACCCGCGTCGGGATGTCCTCGTCGCGGTAGAGGATCGTGTGATGGCAACCGTTGGCGCGTGCGAGCTCGGCCTTTTCGTCGGAACCGACGCAACCGATCACGGTCGCGCCGAGCTGATTCGCCCATTGGCACAGAATCAGGCCGACCCCACCGGCCGCGGCGTAGACCAGGATGGTGTCGCCGGGTTTGACCGGGTAGGTGCGGAACAGCAGGTAGTGCGCGGTCAGGCCCTTGAGCATCATCGCCGCCGCGGTCTTGTCGTCGATCGAATCCGGTATCTTCACCAGCTTGGCGGCGTCGACCAGGCGCGCCTCGGCGTAGGCGCCGAGAATCATCGGGTAGGCCACGCGGTCGCCGACGGCGAGACTGTCGACTCCGTCGCCGAGCGCGTCGACTTCGCCGACCGCTTCCATGCCGAGGATCGCCGGCAGGTCACCGACCGGATACATGCCGGTACGGCCGTAGACGTCGATGTAGTTGAGCCCGCAGGCGCGCTGCCGCAGGCGAACCTGGCCGGGGCCGGGGTTGCCGACCTCGATTTCTTCCCAGCGCAATACCTCGGGGCCGCCGGTTTCGTGGATGCGAATCGCCCGGGTCATGTCGATCTCCTCGTTCAAATAGCGTGACGATGCCCTAATCCGCGGGGCGGATCAAGCGCCGGCCGGCCTGAAACGCAGCGACAGCAGGACCGCCGAAATCACGAGAACGACGCCGCTCCACTGGAGCGGATCGAGCACCTCGGCAAGCAGCAGTCGGGCCAGCAGGATCGATACCACCGGTTCGAGGTTCAGCAGGAAGGCCGCGCGCGCCGCCGGCAGGCGCGCCAGCGCCGCGAACTGGCTGAGGATCGCGACGATGTAAAACCCGGTCGCCGCCAGCAGCGCGATAAGCCCACCGGCGCCGACCGGCAGCGCGACCCGGTCGACCATCAGCGGCAAGATCAGCAGCAGCCCGGCGGCGTTGATCCAGAAGGTCATCAACAGCGGTGATATGCGGGGCGCGACGCGCGCGCCGCAGACGAAGGTGAACGCGGCGCCGGCGCTGGCCGCGACCGCGAAAGCGATACCGGCCGGCGCGAGCCGCAGTTCGCCCCCGGACAGCGCCAGATAAAGGCCGCTGAAGGCGCCGGCGAACAACGCGATCAATCCGGCCGACGGCGGCAGCTCGCGGCGCGCGAGCGAATACCCCAGCACCAGCAACGGGTAGGTGTAGAACACCAGCACCGCGAGGCTGACCGACAGGGTTTCGACCGACAACAGGTAGCATATCGTCGCGCCCGACCAGATGAATCCGAGCGCCGCCAGCGGCCAGCGATCGCGCGGCGCGACCGCCGGAGACCTGCGTCGCGCGAGCAGCAACAGGCCGAAAACCAGGGTCGAGACGACGAAGCGCGTCAGCATCAAGGTCAGCGCGTTGCCGCCGTCGGCGTAGACGAGTTTTGCCTGGGTCGTAATCGCGCCGAGGCCGCAGGCGGTGGCGAGCGCGAACAGCACGCCGCTGGCGCGTGGCGAGAGCGGCAACATGGCGCGCACTATAGCGGCCCCGCGGGTTGCTTGCCAGCGCCCGGCGAATTGGCTATGTTGCGGGCCCCGGAGCGACAGCGATACAGGCATGACGACAACCCGACTCCCCGACATCCTGGTCGACGCCGACTGGCTGCACGCCCATCTCGCGGTCCCCGAGCTGATCGTGTTCGACGCCAGCTGGCACCTGCCGACCAGTGGCCGCGACGGGCTCGGCGAATGGCGCCGGGCGCATATCCCGGGTGCGCGATTCTTCGATTTCGACGGCCGCATCCGCGATCCCGGTAGCGATCTGCCGCACATGTTGCCTGACGAGGAGCTGTTTACCCGGGAAGTCCGGGCGCTGGGGCTTCGGCAGGACAGTATCGTCGTGGTCTACGACGCGCTCGGCATGTTTTCGAGCCCGCGCGCGTGGTGGATGCTGTGCGCGATGGGCTGTGCCGGTTGCGCCGTGCTCGACGGCGGGCTGCCGGCGTGGCGCGAGGCCGGTTACCCGCTGGCGACCGCGGATGGCGACCGCGCCTGGCCGCCGGGAGATTTCGTCGCCCGCCTCGATCCGCGCTGCGTTGCCGATGCGCAGGCCGTGCTCGCCGCGCTCGACGATCCGGCGGCGCGCGTGCTCGATTCACGCCCGGCGGAGCGATTTCGCGGTCAGGCCGACGAGCCCCGTCCCGGGCTGCGGCGCGGCCACATGCCGGGCGCGGTCAACCTGCCGTTCACCGAGCTGTTCGCCGATGGCCGGCTCAAGCCGAAGGCCGAACTCGAGACGATCTTCGCCGCTCTCCTCGATGGCCGCGAACGCGCGATTGCGAGCTGCGGCTCGGGCGTAACCGCCAGCACGCTCGCGTTTGCCGCCGCTTACGCCGGCTTCGATCGGGTCGCGGTCTACGACGGTTCGTGGAGCGAGTGGGGCAAGCCTGGTGATCTGCCGGTAGTCGGCACCTAGATCGACTGCGGCAGGGCGCCGATATCGTCGAGCACGAGATCGGCCAGTGCCTCGAGTTCGGCGCGCGTGCTGGTACCGGTCAGCACGCCGACGCAAAGTCCGGCGCCGGCGTTGCGCCCCATCTCGATATCGTGACGATTGTCGCCGACGACGACGACCTGCTGCGGCGCGATAGCGAGCGCCCGGCAGAATGCGAACACCATGCCGGGTTCGGGTTTGACGCCGTGCCCGCTGTCGTAGCCGGCGAGAAAGTCGAATAGCGGCAATACGTCGAAGGTCCGCAAGGTGTTGAGGATTCCGTCGTGGCTGTCGGCGGTGGCGACGCCGAGCCGCAGGCCCGCCGCCTTGAGCGTCGCGAGCGTTGCGCCGAGCCCGGCGATCGGAGTCGCCGCGCGCGCGCCCTGCTCGTGAAAGATCTCGTGCAGGCGGCGCGCCAGTGGCTCGACCTCTTCGTCGCGACCGCAGTGCGCGGCCCAGGCCGTGGCGATCTGCCGATTGTTGCCGGCGGCGAGCAGGCTGCCGCCGGCGAAGCGGCCGCTCGCCGGATCGTAGCCGTGGGCGGACAGCAGCGATTCGGCCAGGCCGGCGTCGCCGCCGGCGAACTCGGCGGCCGCGACCCGGTAGATCGGCAACCAGGTGCGATTGAAATCGAGCAGCGTGCCGTCCTTGTCGAACAGGATCCCGGCAAAACTCATCCGCCGGCCTCGAGCCGATAGAGCGTGCTGTAGAGACCGTCGAGGTCGCTGTAGGCGCCCTGCAAATGTCGCGCGCCGGCGGCCGAGTAGGCGCGCCGCGCGTGCAGCACGCGCGTGTTGTCGAACAGTAACAGCTGCCCCGGCTCGAGCCTGAACTCGAGCTGCAGCGATTCGCGCTCGAGGATTTCGGCGAAGTGGCGATAGGCGGGATAGAATTCCGCCAGCCGTACCGGCGGCAGTCGCAGGGTGTCGATCGAGCGGTTGTTGTAGCGGATCTTGACGATGTCGCCGCGATCGTCGATTTCGATCAGCGGCGCCCGCGCGCGCAGGTCGGCGTCGGCGTCGACGAAGCGAAAATCGATCCAGGTGTCGGCGAGCAGCCGGAAATGCGCGTCGTTTTCGTCGCGCAGCAGCTGCGCGGCGAGAAAGCCGTCCTGCAGGATCGATTCACCGCCCTCGGTGGTGGATTCGAGGCAATGCAGCAACTGAACGCCGGGTACCGGGTCGCGATAGGGGTTGTCGAGGTGGCAACCGAGACCGCGGTTGGTGTAGGCGAGATTGTTCGCATCGACCCGGGTGCGCACCTCGAACAGCGTGCCGTAATTGGTTTCGCGCACGTAGCCGAAGCGACCGATGACGTCGAGCACCTGACCGGGCCGCCGCGGCACGTCGTCGAGCAGCACGAAGCCGTAGTCGCGAACCGCGGCGAGCGCGTCGCGCAGCGCGGTACCGCCCGCGGCGAACTGCGCGTAGCCGGCGCGCGGCAAAGCGCCGGCGAAATCGCCGCCGCGCCACAGGGTCTTGCCGGCGGCGCTGCGATCGCCCGGCGGCGCGCTCGCCGGCGGGGCGTTGCGGAAAATCCAGTCGGGGTCGAACTGCGAGCGGTGCCCGTCGGGCGCGAATTCGACGATAAGCCCGGCGCCATCGAATTCGGCGCGTCCGATTGCGACGTCGGCCGGAATGTCGGTGATGTTGACGAGGCGCTGGCCGCTGACGGGGTCGCGGCACTCCGGTCCGCGGCAATGATCCCGCAGCCAAAGCGCGGGCAGGCGGCATGCGCTGCCGTCGGCCCAGGTGATTTCGAGCGCGTCGCAATCGTGGCGAAACTGTGCGATTTCGCTCATATCAGGCTTGCAGCAGCTTTTGCAACCGGTCGCGATAGGCGCTGGCCGGTTCGATCGTCAGGCCGTCGACCTTGCCGTCGTCGTCGTAAAGCCGCACGCGCACCGCGTTGCGATGGTGCGGATTGCGTTCGAAGGCCTCGACCTCGGCCGCGTTCATCGGCCCGCCCTGGACGGCGAGCGATTGCACCGAGGCCGGCGACAGCCGGCCGAAGTAGGCGTCGTCGACCGCACACAGGTAGCGCTTGGCGGCGACGTGCAGCCGGATCGGTTCGGTGACCTCGGCGGGATAGAAGCGCGAGAGGAACTCGGCGCCGATCTTCTCGTGATCGTTGTCGACGCCGTTTTCGAGCGCATCGATCGGATGCTCGCCGATGAAATGGCCGATGTCGTGCAGCAGCGCCGCGACCACCAGGTGATCGGGCGCGCCGTCGGCGACGGCGCAGGCCGCGGTTTGCTCCATGTGCGATCGCATGCTGACCTTCTCGCCCATGTACTCGACCGCGCCCCGGGTCGCGAACAGTTCGAGAACGAAATCGATGAAGTCGCCCGATGCAATCGTTTGCGGAATCATGCCTCGCCCCGGAATACCTTGCTGACGGCCGCTCATTGTGCGGCAGATCCGCGCGCGAGACAATCGCCGCCGCGCGGCGCTAGAGATTCGCCATTGTGCTGGCTATACTGGCCCGGTCGAAATCGCGGGGTGGACGATTGATGGCCGATGCCGGGCGAGTCGACCGGCCGGCGGGCGAGAGCACGCAGGACGTCATCCAGGCGCTGCGCACGGCGCACCAGCACCAGGTGCAACTCAACGTGCTGGCCGATCAAAAGGCCAACATCAACATCGGTTTCACGCTGTTTTTCATTCCCTGACCCAGGCGCAATTCGGCCTTGCCGAGGGCGAGTCCGGATTCGTACGCGCCGGCTTGATGCTGCTGATCCTGGCGATCGCGAGCTCGCTGCTGCTGGCGCTGCTCGTCGTGCTGCCGCGCACCCGGCGCCGGCGCATTCGCGCCGCGGGCCAGATGTCGAATCCGTTTTACTTCGGCCTGTTTACGCAGCTAGAGCAGCAGGAATACGTCGATTACCTCGTCGCCGAACTCGATACCCGGGGGCGCGCTCGCGAGCTGATCGCGGCCGACATTTACCGGATCGGACAGGTCTTGCGGCGCAAGTAGCGGTTGCTGCACGCGAGCTATGCCTGTCTCGCCTTCGCCGCGATTCTCGCGGTCGCGCTCTATTGCTTCAAGATTGCAACCGCCTGAGCGCGGCGGCGAGTTCGAACGGGGCTCGACCGCGATGCCGTGACGGCGCAACAGCGGCGCGTCGCCGAGCGCCTTCGCGCGGCCGTCGTAGCGCACCGCCTCGCCGAGCAGGCAGGCGCTGACGAGAATCCGGCTCACGCCTCGAGTGGCGCCCTGCGGCGCAGGTGATGCAGGACCACGAGGCAGGCGACGCCCGCGGCGAGGTGCTTGAGGCTGTGCCCACTGACGACGCCGAGCGTGGCGTAGAGTTCGTGATCGAGCAATTCGAAAACCTTGGCCAGGCCGTAGCAGACCAGCACCCACCACAGCTCGTGACGGCGCGTGAAGCGCGACGGATACAGCGCGAGAATCAGCGGCGCCAGCGCGAGCGGCAGAAACTGGATCAGCGCGTAGGCGCGCAGGTCGCCCTGGCCGTCGCCGTCGCCGAGCCGCCAGTAGACGATGCTGGCGACGCCGGCGGCGAGCAGCCACGGGTAGAGGCGGCGGGCAAGATCGAGCGATACGCGCTCGGCCAGCAGGATCGTCGTGAACGACATGAACGCGAGCGTCATCGCCAGCCGGTCCCAGGCGAGCGTCGCGTTGGCGGGCGCGACGTGGTAGGCGGTCGAGCCCGCGGCGACCAGCAGCAGCGCGGCGAAGAAGCCGGCGTAGGCGGGCAGGGCGCGCTCGGCGATCGCGAGCGAGCGCGCGACGAACAACGCATAAAGCCCGGCGCCGCCGGCCCACAGGAACAGCAGGTTCGACAACACGTTGAGCCCGGCCGGGATGCCGAGCAACGGTTTCGAATCGGCGAAGGCATGATACTGCGGGTCCTGCGGAATCGGCGGCGCCAGCAGCGCGGCGGCGATGCCGGCCGCGACCATCGCGAGCAGCGCGCCATGCCGGTAGCGGCTCGCCATCGTCACGGATTCCGCCGGGTTCCCGGGCGCCGCTCAGGACGGCGGCGGGTTGCCGGTGCTCCAGCGCCTGAAACGCTTCTTGCAGTAGCGCAGCAGCGAGTCGTAATCCGGGAAATACAGATCGAAGCCGTCCTCGGCCGGCGCGTCGTATTCGCAGTAATCGTTGCTGTGCGAGCGGCAAATGGTCGGCCGGATCGCGTAGATGTTGCAGCGGCCGTCGGGCAACAGGTGCTGGCAGCGCGAGTCGAATATGACGAACCAGCCGTCTTCGTCCTTGTAGGCACCGACGCCGGCGTGCGAGACCTGCCATAGCAGGATTTCGAAATCGTATTTCGAGCGCGGCGTGTCGATCTGCTGGGTCACGTAGGTGCAACACTTCGAGTTGGTGCACAGGTCGCACTTGTTGACGCCGTCGTCGTTGCCTGCGGCAACCTCGATTGCGGGAAACGAATTGTCCATGGTCAGGCTTCCGCCAGCCAGTCGCGCGGCTGGAGATAGTAATCGGTCAGGCGGGCCTCGGCGCTGCCGGGCTCCGGTCGGTAATTGTAACGCCAGTTGACGACCGGCGGCAGCGACATCAGGATCGACTCGGTGCGGCCGCCCGACTGCAGGCCGAACAGGGTGCCGCGATCGTAAACCAGGTTGAACTCGACGTAACGCCCGCGGCGGTACCACTGGAAACGCTTTTCGCGTTCGCCGAACGGCGTGGCGCGCCGGCGCTCGGCAATCGGCGCGTAGGCCGGCAGGAAACGATCGCCGACGCTGCGCAAGAAGGCGAAAGCGGTCGCGAAGTCGGGCTCGTTGAGGTCGTCGAAAAACAAGCCGCCGATGCCGCGCGGTTCGGCGCGATGGCGCAGGTAAAAATACTCGTCGCACCACTGCTTATAGCGCGCGTGCGCGCCGTCGCCGAGCGGCGCGCAGGCCTCGCGCGCGACGCGGTGCCAGTGCCGGCAGTCCTCGTCGAAACCGTAGTAGGGCGTCAGGTCGAAGCCGCCGCCGAACCACCAGACCGGGTCGAGGCCGGCCGCCTCGGCGACGAAGAAGCGCACGTTCATGTGCGTCGTCGGTACGTAGGGATTGTCGGGATGCAACACCAGCGACACGCCCATCGCGCGAAAACCGCGGCCGGCGAGTTCGGGCCGGTGCGCGGTCGCCGAGGCCGGCAAGTCCTCGCCGTGAACCTCGGAGTAGTTGACCCCGGCCTGCTCGAACAGCGCGCCGTCGCGCAACACCATGCTACGGCCGCCGCCGCCGGCGTCGCGCCGCCATGCGTCGGTTTCGAAGCGCGCGCCGCCATCGAGCGTCTCGAGCTCGGCGGCGATGCGCGCCTGTAGCTGCTGGAGATACTCGTTAACCGTCTGGCTGTCGACCGTCATGCGCCGTCCCGAATGATCGCCCCGTCGGCGAGGGATTTTATCCTACTCGGTCGCCCGCTGCCCGCGCTATGGCCGGGGATCACGAAGTCGAGTTCGGCGCCGAACTGGCGCCTGACCTGCAGGAAATTGCGCGCGGCGGGCCGGCCCGCGCGGTTGGCGCTGGTCGACACCAGTGGCGCCTCGATACCTTCGCAAAGCCGTTCGATCAGCGGGTGGTCGGTGACGCGAACCGCGATCGTCGGATGCGCCCCGGTCAGCCACACCGGGCAGTCGGCGCTGGCCGGCACGAGGAAGGTCGTCGGCTGCGCCGCGGGCCGGGCCAGCGCTTCGCGCGCGCGCCCATCGATGTCGACATAGGGCTCGGCGTATTCGAGTCGCGACGACAGCAGGATCAGTCCCTTGGCCGCCGGTCGCCGCTTGATCGCGAGAATGCGCGCGACGCTGGCGGCGTGCAGCGGATGACAGCCGAATCCCCAGATCGTGTCGGTGGGGTAGGCGAACACCGCGCCGCGCGCGATCGCGCGGACGTAGCGATTGAGAATCCAGGAGGTCATGCCACAGCGGGCCTATTCGGTGTCGGCGGTCGCCTGTTTGCTCGCGGCTTTCTTGGTGGCGGCTTTTTTCTTTACGGATTTCTTGCGCGCGGCCTTCTTGCTCGCGGCCTTCTTCTTGACGGCTTTCTTGCGCCGCGACTTGGGCGGCGGCGCCTTGGCGATCAATTCCTCGCAGGTCGCAAGATCGAGGGTCGCCGGGTCCTCGACGTCCTTCGGAACGCGCGCGTTCTTGTGACCGTCGGTGATGTAGGGCCCGTAACGGCCGCGCAGGATCTTGATGTCGGTGCCGTCGAAAACCTTGATTTCGCGGTTGGCGTCGAATTCCTTTTTCTCGGCAACGAGTTCGAGCGCGCGTTCGAGACCGATCGTGTAGGGATCGTCGCCTTCCTTGGTCTTGAGCGAGACGAACTTGTCGTCGTATTTGACGTAGGGACCGAAGCGCCCGATGTTGACCGAAATCTCCTCGCCTTCGGGCGACGAGCCGAGCTGGCGCGGCAGTTTGAACAGCTCGAGCGCCTCTTCGAGCGTGATCGTGTCCATTTTCTGTCCGGGCCGCAGCCCGGCGAAGCGCGGCTTCTCGTCGTCGTCGCGGGTACCGATCTGGACGAACGGCCCGTAGCGACCCATGCGCACGGTGATCGGCTTGCCGGTCTTCTCGTCGACGCCGAGCTGGCGCGACTGGATCGCCTCGTCACGGCTGACGTTTTCCATCTTGTCGTCGACCTGGGTCTTGAAGCTCGTCCAGAAACCGTCCATCAACGGCAGCCAGTCGGCTTCGCCGCGCGAGATTTCGTCGAGCGAATCCTCGAGCTGCGCGGTGAAGTCGTAGTCGACGTACTGCGGGAAATGCTGGGTCAGGAAGCGCGACACGACGCGGCCGACGTCGGTCGGGTGGAAACGCTTGTTCTCGAGCTCGACATACTCGCGGTCGAGCAGGGTCGTGATGATCGACGCGTAGGTCGACGGCCGGCCGATACCGTACTCCTCGAGCGCCTTGACAAGCGACGCCTCGCTGTAGCGCGGCGGCGGCTCGGTGAAATGCTGCTCGAGACGGATTTGCTTCAGATCGACGAAGTCGCCTTCGCGCATCGGCGGCAGCAGCTTGTCCTGGTTGTCATCGGGTTTCGGGTCGTCCTTGTCCTCGATGTAGACGCGCATGAATCCCGGGTCACGGATCGTCGAGCCGTTGGCGCGGAAGCCGTGCTCGCTGCCGGCGGCGAGATCGACCGTAACCGTGTCGAGCGTCGCGTGGATCATCTGGCAGGCCATCGTGCGCTTCCAGATCAGGCTGTAGAGGCGAAACTCGTCGTCACCGAGGTGCGGCTTGATCTTGAACGGCTCGTTGTAGGCGCTGGTCGGGCGGATCGCCTCGTGGGCTTCCTGGGCGTTTTTCGACTTGGTCTTGTATTCGCGCGGCGACTCGGGCAGGTTTTCGGCGCCGAACTTTTCGGCGATGAAATCGCGGATCTCGCCGAGCGCCTCGTTCGACAGGGTCACCGAATCGGTGCGCATGTAGCTGATCAGGCCGACCTGGCCCTCGCCGATGTCGATACCCTCGTAGAGCCGCTGCGCGGTGCGCATCGTGCGCTGCGCGCCGAAACCGAGCTTGCGCGCGGCTTCCTGTTGCAGGGTCGAGGTCGTGAACGGCGCCGCCGGGTTGCGCTTGCGCTGTTTCTTCTCGACCGAGGCGACGCGCAGCTTGCCGCCCGCGGCGTCGCTGAGCGCGCGGTGCGCGGCCTCGGCCTGATCGGAGTTGGTGATCGTGAACTGCTGGACCTTCTCGTTGTGCAGGCGCGTCAGGCGCGCGCTGAACGGCTGCGTCTCGAACTCGTTGTCGGCTTCGATGCTCCAGTATTCCTGCGGATCGAAGGCTTCGATTTCCTGCTCGCGCTCGACGATCATGCGCAATGCCGGGCTTTGCACACGGCCCGCCGACAGGCCGCGACGGATCTTGCGCCACAATAGCGGCGACAGGTTGAAGCCGACGAGATAGTCGAGCGCGCGCCGTGCCTGCTGCGCGTTGACGAGATCCATCGTGATCTCGCGCGGATGCTCGATCGCCTCGCTGACCGCCTGCTTCGTGATTTCGTAGAACACGACGCGATAAACCGGCTTGTCGTCGAGCAGGCCGTCCTCGGCGAGCAATTCGTAGAGGTGCCACGAAATGGCTTCACCCTCGCGGTCGGGGTCGGTCGCGAGGTAGATCGAATCGGCCTTTTTGAGTTCGCGCTTTATCGTCGCGATGTGCTTTTCGTTGCGCTCTACCGGGGAGTAATTCATCCGGAATCGATTGTCGACCTCGACTGCGCCTTCCTTCGGGATCAGATCGCGCACGTGGCCGTAGGAAGCGAGCACCTTGAAGTCCTTGCCGAGATACTTCTCGATCGTGCGCGCCTTGGCGGGCGATTCGACTATGACGAGATGACTAGCCATCCGCTACCGGGAAATCAACGGGGATTGGGCCTGCGCCGACGTTTAATGAAAAACGGCGGGCTGGTCGGCGAAAACGATGTCCTCGTAGTGCATCAAGGTGTTCTCGTCCTGGTCGTCGGCATTGTTGAACAACACCACCATGACGATCCATTTCAGCTCTTCGATGTCGACTTCCGAGTCCGATTCCAGCGCCATCACGCGATTGATGACCATTTCACGCAACCGCGGCGTCAACACGCCGGACTGCTCGAGGAACAGCAGAAAACCTTGCGCGCCGTAGGCGAGGCGGGCGCTTTCCTCGCTGGCGAGGACGCGCGTCGCAATCGATGACTGGTCGCCGCTCTGATCGTCGTCTGCCTGTGCCAGGCCGTCGAGCCAGGCGAAGGCCTTCTCGATTTCGTGCGAGTCGAAACCGGCGGCGCGCAGATCCGCGTCGATGCCGTCGCGATCCTCGGGCAAATTGTCGTCCTGGTCTGCGTAGCTCGAAAAGATATACATCAGCACGTCGATCACGCCTTCTTTCATGGACACCTCTTTAGATCCTGACGACGCAGCCGCCAGGTGCCGATCGGATCAGGTCGTTAAGCTCAAGTAAGCTTAGCATGGATGAAACCTCAGCGATGGTCAAGCCGGTGCGCTGCACAAGAATGTCACAGTCGACCGGGTCGTAGCCGATCGCATCGAGCAGCCGCCGCTGGCCGTCATCGAGCCCGGCCGCGGGCTCCGGAGGGCGCGCTGCGGCGCCGGCGCAGACGAAGTCGAGCAGCGGGCCGAGGCCGTCGACGACGTCGGCCGGCGCCTCCGCGAGCCGCGCGCCGTCGCGAATCAGGCGGTGGCAACCGCGCGCCAGCGGATTGTGGATCGAACCGGGTACGGCGAACACTTCACGACCCTGCTCGGCGGCGAGGCGCGCGGTAATCAGCGAACCGCTGCGCTGCGCGGCCTCGATCACGACGGTGGCTACGGCGAGCCCGCTGATAATGCGGTTGCGGCGCGGGAAATGATGGCGTGCGGCCTCGCAGCCGGGCGGGAATTCGGTCAGCAGCAGGCCGCCGGCCTCGATTTCGCGGGCCAGCGCGCGATGTCGCGCTGGATACACCCGGTCCGCGCCGGTCGCCATGACCGCGAGGGTGCGGCCGCCGGCCGCGAGCGCGCCGCGATGCGCCTGGCCGTCGATTCCGAGCGCGAGACCGCTGACGATGGCCAGACCGGCGCCTGCGAGTTCGCCGGCAAAGTCGAAAGCGATCTGCGCGCCGCCCGGCGTGCAGTGGCGGCTGCCGACGATCGCGATCTGCGGCACGCGCAGCAGGTCCGGGTCACCGCAGGCGTACAGCAACAGCGGGTAATCCGGAAGTTCGCGCAGCAGTGGCGGATAGTCGGCATCGTCGCAGCCAATGAGCCGTTGGCCCGGCCGTGAAGCCCATTCGAGATCGCGCTCGACACGCGCCCGTTGCGGCCGGCCGAGACGCGCGATCGCGGCGGCATCGAGTCCGGCCGCGACCAGCGCCGGCGCGTCGGCCGCGCGCGCGCGACGCGAATCGCCATCGCAGGCTTCGAGCAGGCGTACGAGGGCGCCGCGGCGTGGCCACAGCGCATGAAACAGATGCAGGAAATCGGCCAGTGAATCCGTTGGCATGGGGTCTCTCCGTCCGCTGGAAGACCCCGCAAGCATAGCACCGGGCGATGCCCGATGGTAGCCGGAGCGGTGGTTTTGTGGCTAGGGCGTTTCGACGAAATCGCCGGTGCTGATCGGCCGGTCGGCCTCCATGATCAGCGCATAGCTCATTTTTTCGAACGAGCGAATGATCATCGCCAGGCCGATCTTCTCGTCGGGCAACTTGACGCGGAAATCGGGTTCGGCCTCAGCATTGTCGGTAACCACCCCGCCGGTGCGGTGGATCGACAGCAGGTTGCCGGTCTCGAGGCCGTCACGCTCGCCCAGGTTGACGGCGATGGTCTGGAAGACGCCGGTCTGCGAGATCGCATCGAGCAGCGCGACGATACTGCCGCTGACCTCGACCTCGGGCGGACGCGGGAAGAAATCACGCTCGAAATTGGTGGCGTCCATCGGCATGACGCGATCGTCGCGCAGGATTTCGCGAACCGAGTTGGTGACCCGCACCGACGCCGGGTCGCCGCGCAGCAGGAGCTTCGATTCGCCGACGTACAACGCCTCGTAGCCCAGCAATTCGCCGGTATTGGGATCGAATATCGGCCGGTTGGGGCGATAGATCTGGTAGCGCCCGTCGCCCGCAGACGTGTCGAGCTTGCGCACGTAGAGCTTGTCGTTGATCGCGTTGATCAGGTGTTCGTCGAGACTCGACAGGACGTAGGCGGAGTTGTCGAGCGTCTCCTCGTCGATGATCACGGGTCGCTCGAGCAGGTGGCGGATCGACTCGATCGGGATCGACGGAATGCTGGCCTCGATCGACTGGGTGCGCACGCGCGGCGATACCTTGACGACACTCAGGCCGTCGAGTTGCGACAGCACCTGGCCGTCGGCGCCGCGGGTTTGTAATTGAATCCGGCGCTCGCCACCTATATATACGATGGCCAGCGTATCGCCCGGGTAAATCAGGTGCGGATTTTCGACTTGCGGATTCTTGAACCAGATTTCCGGCCAGTACCACGGGTCGCGCAGGAACACCGACGAGATGTCCCACAGGGTATCGCCTTCCTGTACAATATAGGTTTGCGGATGCTCGGGCTCGTAGACAATGGTTTGCACGGGTTCGGGGTCCGGAATCTGCGCCTGGACCGTGATTTCCTTGGGCGCCTTGTCGGGCTCGTAGACGACCGCGTAGGGCGGGGTCGGTTCGGCACAGGAGGTCAGCAGCGCGAGGCTCGAGAGCAAAATCAATCCGTGCAGGCACTGTCGAGTGGTGGTGATCGGCATGGAAACCCCTGAATACGCGGTAATTATGGCTGGATTGTAGTCCAAAATGGCAGCACTACAAGCTTTTTAGGCGGAAAGAGACCCCTGTATAATCATTGACTTGGAACCGTTAGTTACACTCTTTTCTAGAATTTTTTTACGATGGCATTGTTAAATATTCTGCATTTTCCGGATTCGCGCCTGCGCAAGGTCGCGAAACCGGTCACCGAGTTCGACGACGAGCTCCGGAAACTGGTCAGCGACATGTTCGAAACCATGTACGAGGCGCCCGGCATCGGCCTC
>JAHEKJ010000179.1 GCA_024638385.1 Gammaproteobacteria bacterium
CTTGGGAATAAACCGATTGAAGCTGTCGAAAGTGCCGAGCGCCCCCTGGCGCAGTTAGCTGCGCTTCGGCGCATCCGGATTGACGTAGTCGAAATGCGCAAAGCCCTCAGGATATTTCGGCTCGCCGTGCATCGCGATCGCATGCGCCTCGCGAACCCCGCCGACCCCGCATTCGGCGGCCGCGAGCGCCGGTTTCGCCTGTAAGAGAGCGCAAACGACCACCGCCGCGATCGACGCACATCGTGATATGCCTGGTGCCATGAGCGGGGATTATAACCGGGCGGGGGAAGGGGGCCGAGAGATTGTTCGCTATCCGCTTCTGTTGGAAGATCCAGGCTGGCGGCGTGCAGGCGAGCCAGCGGAATTCGGGGGACCGTATACCTGTCCGGGATGCCTGAAAATAGTTGACTTGCGTCACCTGCAGGTAAAAACCTGGTCGCGCGGACCGGGTGTCCCGATTCCGCGGGCGCGCGGCCTGATAAACTGCATGCCAGGAGAGAACCGGCCATGTTTCGCATTCGAACGATTATCGTCATCGCCTTGATCGTCCTGCTCGGGGCGGCGGCCGTTTACTGGCTACAGCGCAACCCGCCGATCCCGGTGCAGGTTTACGAGGTCGGCCGCGGCGAGGTCGAGCGTACGGTGACCAATACGCGCGCCGGCACCGTGAACGCGTGCCGCCGCGCCCGCCTGTCGCCTGCGCTGGGCGGGCAGATCGCAAGCCTGCCGGCGCAGGAAGGCGAAGCGGTCAAACAGGGCCAGCTGCTGTTCGAAATCTGGAACAGCGATTTGCGCGCGCAGGTGGAACTGGCCGAAGCGGAGCTCATCGCCAGCGAGGCGCGCCGGCAGGAAACCTGCATCCGCGCCGAGCTGGCGCGGACCGAGGCGCGGCGCCTGGACAAGCTGCAGCAGCAGGGATTGGCCTCGGACGAAGATGCCGGCAAGGCGAGCAGCGAGGCGCAATCGACGCGTGCCGCCTGCGAAGCCTCGGCGGCGACGGTCAACGTGAGCCGGGCAAAGCTGTCGCTGGCGCGCGTGTCGCTGGAAAAAACCCGCCTGGTGGCGCCTTTCGACGGCGTTATCGCGGAAGTCAACGGCGAACTGGGCGAATATATCACGCCGTCACCGGTGGGCATTCCGACCCCGCCGGCGATCGATATCATCGATACCAGCTGCCTGTATATCAGCGCGCCGATCGACGAAGTGGACGCACCGCAGATCCGCCCCGGGATGACGGCGCGGATTTCGCTCGACGCTTTCGGCCGGGAATTCTTCGCGGGCCGGGTACGGCGTGTCGCGCCCTACGTGCTCGATGTCGAAAAGCAGGCGCGCACGGTCGACGTCGAGGTCGATTTCGTCTCGGCCGGGGACGAAGCCAACCTGCTGCCCGGCTACACCGCGGATATCGAAGTGATTCTCGACGCGAACCCCGCCAGCCTGCGCATTCCGACCGAGGCCCTGCTCGAGGGCAACCGGGTGTACCTGTACGATCCGGATCTCGACACGATCGGCCTGACCGGCATCACCACGGGCCTCAGTAACTGGCGCTACACCGAGGTGCTCGAGGGCCTTGCCGCGGGACAGGTCATCGTCACCTCGATCGACCGCGACGGCCTCGCCGACGGCGCCGTGGTCGAAATCGAGAAAAAATGATCCGGCTCGAACGAGTGCACCGCGACTTCCAGGTCGGCGACCAGGTGGTGCATGCGCTCAACGATGTCGATCTGCGGATCGGCCGCGGCGAATACGTCTCGGTCATGGGGCCTTCCGGCTCGGGCAAATCCACCCTGCTCAACATCATCGGCATTCTCGATCACGCCACTTCCGGCAAATACTTTCTCGACGACCAGGATGTCACCGAGATGGACGACGCGCAGGAATCGCGAGCGCGCAACCGGCATATCGGCTTCGTGTTCCAGTCTTTCCACCTGGTCCCGAGGCTCACGGCCGCGCAGAATATCGAGTTGCCGCTGATGCTCGCGGCGGTGAATCCAGAGGAGCGCCGGCAAAAAGTCGCCCGGGTGCTGAAGGCGCTCAGCCTCGAAGACCGGGCACACCATACGCCGGACCAGCTCTCCGGCGGACAGCGGCAGCGCGTGGCGATCGCGCGCGCCGCGGTCACCGAGCCCTCGGTGCTGCTCGCCGACGAACCGACCGGCAATCTCGATCAGCGCTCCGGCACCGAGGTCATCGAGACGCTCGAAGCGCTCAACCGGCAGGGCATCACGCTGATCGTCGTCACCCACGACCGCAACATCGGCGACCGTTCGCGGCGCTCGCTGGAAATGGTCGACGGCCGCATCGAATCCGACCGCGCCGGGAGCCGGGCGCCATGATTGCCGCCGACACCCTCGGTTACAGCTGGCAGTCGCTGCGCAGTTACCCCGCGCGCACGCTGCTGATGCTGGCGGCGATGAGTATCGGCGTGGCCTCGGTGATGCTGCTGACCGCGCTCGGCGAGGGTGCGCGGCGCTACGTTCACGACGAATTCTCGTCACTCGGCAGCAACCTGGTGATCGTGTTGCCGGGCCGCAGCGAAACCGCCGGCAGCGGCCTGCCGGCGATGCTGGGCGCGACGCCGCGCGACCTGACGCTCGAGGATGCGCGCGCGTTGCGCCGGCACCCCGCGATCGTGCGCATTGCCCCGATCAATGTCGGCGCGGTGCAGGCGTCCTGGCAGAGCCGTAAGCGCGACATCACGCTGCTCGGCTCGACCCGCGATCTGCTGAAGCTGCGCCGCTGGCAGCTCGCCGCCGGGCAGTTTTTGCCGGAGATGGACTGGGACCGCGCGACGCCGGTTTGCGTCGTCGGCAAGAAAATCCGCGACGAAATCTTCGGCCCCGGCGCGGCCATCGGCCAATGGCTGCGCCTCGGGCAAAACCGCTACCGGGTCATCGGCGTGATGGCGACCGAGGGCCGCACCATCGGCATCGACGTCGAGGAGACGGTGATCATCCCGGTGGCCTCGGCACAGGCCCTGCTCAACACGCCGTCGCTGTTCCGCATCCTGATCGAAGCCCGCAGCCGGGCCGAAATCCCGACCGTGATCGACTTCGTCGGCGACACCATCCGCAAACGCCACCACGGCGAGGAAGACGTCACCGTGATTACCCAGGATGCCGTGCTGCAAACCTTCGACAATATCCTGTCGACCCTGACCTACGCGGTCGGCGGCATCGCCGCGGTCAGCCTGATCGTGGCCGGCATCCTGATCATGAACGTGATGCTGGTCGCGGTGACGCAAAGAACCGCCGAAATCGGTCTGCTCAAGGCACTCGGCGCGTCGCGCCGTCAGATCCTGCGCCTGGTATTGTCCGAGGCCCTGCTGCTGGCGCTGCTCGGCGCGCTCGCGGGCCTGGTTATCGGCCTCGCCGGCAGCTGGGGAATCCGGCAGGCCTTCCCCGAGTTGCAGGTCTATCCGCCCGCCTGGGCGCTCGCGGCGTCGCTGCTGGTGGCGCTCTCCACCAGCCTGCTGTTCAGCCTGCTGCCGGCCTCGCGAGCCGCCCGGCTGGACCCGGTGCGGGCGCTGCATCGGCACTGACATGCTGACGCGGGATTTTCTGCAGCTGACCGGCGGCGCCATCCTGACGCACAAGTTGCGCAGCCTGCTGACCATGCTCGGCATAGCGGTCGGTATCGCCGCGGTCGTGATCCTGACCTCGATCGGCGAGGGCGTGCACAAATTCATCCTGTCCGAGTTCACTCAGTTCGGCACCACGCTGATCAAGGTGACGCCGGGCAAAACCAGCACCCTGGGCATGTCGGTCGGCGCCTTCGGCAGCGAAAGACCGCTGTCGATCGAGGATGCCGAGGCGCTCGAACGCCTGCCCTATGCCAGGGCCGTTGTCGGTATTCTGCAGGGGAACGCCGAGGTCGAGGGCAACCGGCACACCCGACGCACCACCGTTTACGGCGCCGGCCCCGCTTTTCCCGACGCCTTCAACATGCCGGTCGCGAGCGGCCGCTTCCTGCCGGCCGACGACCCGCTGGCGCCGCGGGCCTTCGCGGTGCTGGGCAGCAAGGTCGGGACGGAACTGTTCGGCGACCGAAACCCGGTCGGCGAGCGTATTCGCATCGGCGGCGACCGCTATCGAATCGTCGGCGTGATGGAGTCCAGGGGGCAGGTGCTCGGCTTCGATCTGGACGACACGGTCTACATTCCGCTCGCGCGCGGGCTGGAAATGTTCAACCGCGTCGGCCTGATGGAGATCGACGTGCTTTACCCGGAAGGCATGAACGAGGAGAAGGTCGTGGCCGGCATCAGGCGCCTGTTGCTGGCCAGGCACGGGCGCGAAGACTTTACCATCGTCACGCAACGGCAGATGCTCGACGTCATGGGCTCGATTCTCGACATCATCACCTTCGCCGTCGGCGCCATCGGCGCCATCTCGCTGCTGGTGGGCGCCATCGGCATTATCACTATCATGACCATCAGCGTCGCCGAACGGACCCCGGAGATCGGCCTGGTCCGGGCGCTCGGCGCCCGCCGGGCGCAGATCCTGGCACTGTTTCTCGGCGAGGCGGTGGCGCTGTCCGCGGCCGGCGGCGCCGCGGGCCTCGCCGCCGGCATCGGCCTGGCGCAGGCCCTGCACCTGCTGATCCCGGCGCTGCCGGTGCACACGCCCTGGAGCTTCGTCGCGATCGCCGAAGTCACCGCGGTGGCAATCGGCCTCGCCGCGGGCGTGATCCCGGCACAGCGCGCCGCCGGCCTGGACCCGGTGGAAGCGCTGCGCGCCGAGTAGCAGGCTCGTCGCCACGATTCCGGCAACGGCCATCTTCCCCGCAATTCTCCCTGTCGATCCGGCCGCTATCCTCGTCATCTCTACGAGAAAA
>JAHEKJ010000180.1 GCA_024638385.1 Gammaproteobacteria bacterium
AGGTAGCGATGACCGCCGTCGCGGTCGCCGCAGTCGGCGCAGGCGCAATTGTCGCGCAACCAGACATGGTGAAAACGAGCGCGCTCACCATCGCGCCACGTAATCTCGATCTCGCGTTCGCGCCGCGCGACCGATTCGATGGGTTCCTCTCGTGCCAACGCCTTCCCGTGATGTTCAGTCCTCCACGGAAGTGTAGTGAAAATACCGCCCCGGCGGTAATTGTTGTTTCGATTGTCAACGCCGGGATTTTCGATCGGTCGATAATTTCAGGTCAGAGCAGAATGGCACCTGCTTGAACCCCGAAACCGGCGTCATTGGGAGCAGCGAAGCAATCTCCAGTATTCTGGCAAGAACCGGGAGGTTGCTTCGTCGGCTGCGCCTCCTCGCAATGACGTGCAAAACTCGTGTCAGGCAGTATCTCGAGAAACCGCGTCATTGCGAGCTGCGAAGCAGCGAAGCAATCTCCCGGTATCGGGCGGGACCCGGTAGGTTGCTTCGTCGCCCCGGCATCCGCCGGGGCTCCTCGCAATGACCTGCCAGATTCGGGGCTACAGGTAGGCGCGGTAGAGCATCGAGCAGCCGGAGACGATCAGGATGGCTATGATCAGGTAGTGGAAGCGGGCGTCGCTGATGCGCTTGCGGATCGCCTGGCCGAGCAGCAGCCCGAGCGTGACCGGCACGGTCGCGAAGATCGACAGCGTCAGCAAGTCATCGTCGAGAATACCGAACAAGTACAGCGTGATCGTCCACGGCACGACCGCGCTGACGTAGAGGAAGCTGATCGTGCTGACGAACTGATCCTTCGACAGGCCGCGGATCGAGATCAGGTAGGTGATCAGCATCGGTCCGAAGAACGACGACAGCCCGCCGATCAGCCCCGCTGCGCCGCCGAAGAACAGCCCCGCCGGTTTGACCGCGCGCTCGGGCAGGTGCAGGCGAAAGCGCGAGCCCTGCAGCGCGGCGAAGACGATGACGGCGACGCCGACGACGATCATCAGAGTCTTTTCGTCGATCACCGACAGGATCTTGACCCCGATCCAGGTGCCGATCAGGATCGCGACGAACGCAGGCCAGAAGCGGCCGATGACGTTGGCGCCGCGCCCCGCCTGGGCGAACTGGAACACGTTGGCGACCACCACCGGGATCGCCATGATCGCGATCGCGGTCTGCGGCGGCAGCACCTGCGCCATCATCGGCACCGTCAGCAGCGGCGTGCCGACGCCGAGCGCGCCCTTGATGAAGCCGCCGCAGCCGAGGGCGAAGAAACACCAGGCGATGATCCACGGGGCGTAATCGGCTAACACGGTTTTCCACCTTGCTCGGAGCGCCGCATCATAGCAGGTCGATAAACGTTGGAAAGCCCCCGCCCATCACGGTTTTATTTCCCCGGGTGCGGCGGTAAACTGGCCGCTTTCAGCACCCGCGGATAGATTTCGATGAGCAAGCCAGCCGCCTCCGTCAATCCCGACACCAACGACGCCGACCGGGTGACGGTCGCGCGTCTGATCGACCAGGCGCGCGCGGCGATGCGCGAAATCGCGCGCGCCGATCAGGCGCGTATCGACGAGCTCGTGACCGCGGTCGCGTGGTCGGTCTACAAGCCCGAGAATGCGCGCCGGCTGGCCGAGCAGGCGGTCGCCGACACCGGCATCGGCAACGTCGAGGACAAGGTCATCAAGAACCAGCGCAAGACCTTCGGCACGCTGCGTGACCTGCTGCGCGCGCGTACCGTCGGCGTGATCGACAACGACAACGGCAGCGGCATGATCAAGTACGGCAAACCGGTCGGCGTGGTCGCCGCGATCACGCCGTCGACCAACCCGGCCGCGACCCCGGTCAACAAGTCGATGATGGCGCTCAAGGGCGCGAATGCGATCGTCATCGCGCCGTCTCCGGCCGGCTGGAGCACGACCCACGCGACCGTCGAACTGATGCGCGCCGCGCTGGAAAAGGTCGGCGCGCCGCCCGACCTCGTGCAGGTGCTGCCGCAGCCGGTGTCGCGCAACCTGACGCGCGAGCTGATGCAGCAGGCCGACCTGATCGTCGCGACCGGTTCGCAGAACAACGTACGCGCGGCCTACAGCAGCGGCACGCCGGCGATCGGCGTCGGCGCCGGCAACGTGCCGGTCATCATCGACGGCAACGCAGACCTCGCCGATGCGGCGAAAAAGATCGAGATGTCGAAGACTTTCGACAACGCGACTTCGTGCTCGTCGGAGAATTCGCTCGTGATCCTCGACGAGATTTACGAGGATGCAATGCGTGCGCTGCGCGACGTCGGCGCCTACCGTTGCAGCGAAGAAGAGCGCGAGCTGATCCGCGAGCAGCTGTGGGTCGACGGCCAGCTCAACCGCAAGCTGATCGCGAAGGATGCCGACGTCTTCGCCGCCGGCGTCGGCCTCGGCGACGGCGCGCGCGACGCGCGCTTCTTCCTCGTCGAGGAGGACTTCGATCCCGAATCCAAATTCGCCGACGAGAAACTGTCGCTGGTATTGACCGTCTACCGCGCGCGCGATTTCGATCACGCGGTCGAGCTCGTGCGCGACATTTTGAACGTGCAGGGCCGGGGCCATTCCTGCGGTATCCACACGCGAAACTTCGACCACCCGACGCGGCTCGCCGAGGAACTCGACGTGGTCCGCGTGCTGGTCAACCAGGCGCACACTTTCGGTAACGGCGGCAGCTTCAACAACGCGCTCAACTTCACGCTGAGCATGGGTTGCGGCACCTGGGGCGGCAACAGCATCAGCGAAAACCTGAATTACCGCCATTTCATCAATATCACGCACCTCGTGACGTCGGTCGCGGAAGACAAACCGTCCGAGGAAGAACTCTTCGGCAAGCACTTCGAGCGCTACGGCAAGGATTGATCTTGGACACGATCCGCGCCTGTATCGAGCAGCACGCGGGCGCGACGCCCGAGCGCACCTTCCTGGTCGCGCCCGATAGCGGCCGCGAGCTGACCTTCGCCGGGCTCCGCGACGCGGCCGACGACGTCGGCGCGCGGCTCGATGCGCTCGGCACGGGTAAGGGCGCCAGGGTCGCGTTCCTGCTCAACAACGGTTACTGGACGACGCGGCTGTTTCTCGGCGTGATGGCCAGCAACCGGATCATCGTGCCGCTCAACGCGGTCGCGGGCACGGTCCAGTTGACCCACGTGCTCGGCCATTCCGATACCGAGGTCGTGTTCATCGCGCCCGAGTACCGCGACAAGCTCGCCGAAATCATGGCCGGGGTCGACCGCGCGATCCGCGTCATCGAAACCACCGAGGACGGCCCGGCGTGGCCCGACGATGGTCAGGCCGTCGCCAGCCCACCGCCGCCGACGCCGGACGATATCGCGCTGCTGCTCTATACCTCGGGTTCGACCGGGCTACCGAAGGGTGCGGTGCTGAGCCACCGCGCGGTCACCAGCGGCGGGCGCAACGTCGTCGAGGGCCACCGCCTGACGGCCGACGACCGCGCGCTGTGCGTGCTGCCGGTCTACCATATCAACGGCGCGATGGTGACCGTGTCGGCGCCGCTTTACAGCGGCGGCAGCGTGGTCATGCCGCGGCGCTTCAGCGCCAAGGAATTCTGGATGCAAATCGCCGAACATCGCTGCACCTGGACCAGCATCGTGCCGACGATCATCAAGTACCTGCTCGATCGCGCCGGGCAGGAGCCCTGGGAGTTCGGCAGTGACGAGCGCCTGGCGGCGCTCAGGTTCGCGCGCTCGGCATCGGCGCCGCTGGCGGCCGCGACACTGGCCGAGTGGGAAGAAACATTCAAGGTGCCGATGATCGAAACCCTCGGACTCACCGAGACCGCCGGCACGGTCGCGAGCAACCCGCTGCCGCCGGCGCCGCGCAAGCCCGGCTCGGTCGGCCTGCCGTACGGCAACGAGATCGTCATCGTCGACAAGGCCGGCAACGAGTGCCCGCCCGGCGAAGTCGGCGAACTCGCGGTCCGCGGCGGCAACCTGCTCGACGAGTACTACAAGAATCCCGACGCGACCGCCGATTCGATCAAGGACGGCTGGTTCCACTCCGGCGACCTCGGCATGAAGGACGACGATGGCTATATTTTTCTGACTGGCCGCTCGAAGGAATTGATCATCCGCGGCGGCGAAAACATCGCGCCGCGCGAGATCGACGACGTACTGTACCAGCACGAGGCGATTCTCGAGGCCGCCGCCTGCGGCGTCGATGACGACAACTACGGCCAGGAAGTCGTCGCCTGCGTCGTCGTGCGCGACGGCTATTCCTGCAGCGAGGACGAACTCAAGTCGATGTGCGCGGCCGCCGTCGGAGACTACAAGGCGCCGAAGACGATCTACTTCTTCGACGATCTGCCGAAGGGCCCGTCGGGGAAAATTCTGCGTCTCAAGCTGCCCGAACTAATCGCCAAATCCGGGGGCTAGCAGCGGCAGCATCGCCGTCAGTCGTCGCCGCCGGGCGGCGGGCGCACGCATAACAGCAGCACGAACCCCGCGCCGAACAGGATCAGCAGCGACAGGATGCCGAGCCGCGGGCTGCCGGTCAGCAAGCCGATCCAGCCCATCATGATCGGGCCGATGACCGCGGCCGACTTGCCGACCATGTTGTAGAAGCCGAACAGCTCGGCGGCCTGATGCGGCGGTATCAGCCGGGTGTAGAGCGAGCGGCTCAGCGCCTGCACGCCGCCCTGGACCAGGCCGATGACGATCGCGAGCGCGTAGAATTCCCACACCGATTGCATCTGCGAGCCCCAGACCGTGACCGCGGCATAGACCGCGATGCCGAAGAGGATGCCGTGGCGCACGTCGAAGTGCCGCGACAGGCGGCCGTAGACGAGCGTCGCCGGGAAGCC
>JAHEKJ010000073.1 GCA_024638385.1 Gammaproteobacteria bacterium
TGTCAGCGCCCCATACCAGTAAAACCAGGCCAACGACAACTGCCAGGATAGATATCAGCATGCCGGACGTTTGCCCATGACAAGGCAGATCGACGGAGATGCATCATGATCTACCCACCGGACATTACTCTGGGTAGCCAAAGCACCAGTTGCGGGAAGCTAAACAGCAGGATGAGACCGAAAAGTTGAATCAGCATGAACTGCATCATGCCCAGGTAGATGTCCTTGAGATCCCAGTTCGGCACGACACCCTTAAGGAAGTAGGCCGACAAGGCCACCGGTGGAGATAGCCAGGCGGTCTGCAGGTTCACCGCGACCAGAATGCCAAACCAGACCATCAGGTCGTAGCGATCCAGCCCGTGGATGTCCAGTACCTCGATTGTCGGCAGCAAAATCGGCACAACGATCAGAACGATGGGCACCCACTCCAGTGGCCATCCCAGGAGGAAGATCAGTGTCAATACCAGGAGTAGAATGATGTAAGGCGACATGTCGAGGCCAAGCAGCATCTCAGTCATCATCTTCGGCGTGCCCAAAGCACTGAACTCGGCGCCAAAGAAGTTCGATGCGGCAACCAGGAACATGATCAACACCGTGATCTCCAGGGCCTTGATCAGACTGTCAAAGAAACTCGGTATGGTGAACTTGCCGTAACCGACAGATAACAAGATGGCACCAAAGGCGCCCATCGCCGCGGCTTCGGCAGGTGTTGCGAAGCCAAGGAGAATCGACCCCAGGGCAAAAGAAATCAGGATCGTGGGCGGCATGAGCCCCGCAAAGAACTCGTCCCAGAGATCCGAGAAACGGAACTCGGTTTCAGCCGCAGCGCTATAAATCGGCCGTCCCAGGTACGCCAGAAGCACGGTGAATGCGCCAAAGGTGATCGACCAGGTCGGCAGGCTACCGTCCTCGCCCATATTCGCAGAGATCATATAGAGGTGAAAGATGACCGCGATCGGAACCACGATCCTGAGTACATTCAGACGACGGTATGCGGCATAGGCCACGGCACCGGTAATGGCAAAAACGAACAGGCCGCCAAACGGAATCGCACCGCCAAAAACACCGCTCATGCCAAGGCCAAAGACCCGGCAAACGGTCAAAACGCCCAGGCAGATCAGCGCCACCTCAGCGCCATAAAATGCGGAAGTTCTGGGTTGGTCCTCTTCTGACAAAACTGGCCCGAGGTCCGGATTCAACCAGCAGCGCCCAAGCGTATAGAGCAAGTACAGGGTCGCCAGCAGGGCGCCGGGAATAAAGGCGGCACGGAAGAGGTCAAGGGTTGAAACTTCCAGAACAGGTCCCATGACGATCAGCATAATCGAGGGCGGGATCAGAATGCCCAGTGTGCCGCCGGCGGTGATGGTACCGGCCGCAAGCTTGACATCATAGCCGGCCCGGCTCATGGTCGCGCCAGCCATGATCCCAAGCAGGGTCACCGAGGCGCCCACGATGCCGGTGGCGGCTGCAAAAATCGTGGATACGATCAGCACGGCGATGAACAGCGCGCCGCGGACGCGCGACATGATCATCTGGATCGACGCAAACAGCCGGTCCATCAAGCCCGCCGCTTCCATTACGATACCCATCAGGACAAACAGCGGCACCGCCATCAGCTGATCGTCCAACATGGTGGAGTTTGTGTTCAGCGTCATCAACAGCGTGGTCAGCTTGAAGTTGGCGCCCCAGATACCGAAGACAAAGGCAAGGAAAATCAACGTGAACGCAATTGGAAAGCCGATAAAGATCACGAACAGCATGGCTGCCAGCATGATCAATCCGATGGTAGGCTTATCCAGGTTCGGCCGTGCAGACATGAGGTCGGAAAACCATTCGCCACCGGGGACCAGGTCCGGTTGGAACACGGCCAGATTGAGCCATATCAGACCGATTATATAGACCGGCAAGGCTCGAACGAACCAGCGCTCGCGCGCTTTGCCCATCTTGTGAAATGCGCGGAAAATCTCGGGGAGACCTTGCAGCATCAACAGGAATCCACCGATTGGCATCGCCAGGCGCGCGGGCCACAAAAGTGGTCCCCAGGCACTGTCGACCTGCATGGTTTCACCTCTTGAAAAGGCGAGCCACCAGAAATCCGAGGCGATAACGGTAAAGAAGATCATCGAAGGCATAAAGAACAGGAGGTACAGTGTTGCATCCACTGTCGCTTGTGTCGTTGCCGACCAGTTTCGGTAGAGGAAGTCGGCGCGGATATGAACCCCGCGCATCAGACCATAGCCCGCGGCCGCCATGAAGAGCACTCCGGCTATCATACGACTGGTGTCATACACCCATAGCGTGGGGCCAAGTCCAAGGGTTCGGGCGAGATCTTCGAGCCCGGCATTTTGCAAGATCGCAAAGGAGTTTCGTGAAATGACTTCGAGCACCACTGCGAAAATGAGCGGTACCATGAGCAGGGCAATAATCTGGCCCGCCCGGTAATTAATGACGTCAATCGTTGCAGTTATCGGGCGTTGCCAGGGTGTCATATCCTCTGGCGTTTCACCGGGGGACTCGGCACGGCGCTCGGCAATCAGTTCGTCCGCAATTTCGAGATCTTCCGGGTTCACCTCTTCTTCAGCCATGCCCCTTCTCCCCTGTTTTGTTTGTGCCCATTTTGGGCTCTCATTATTTGATCAGGGCCAAAGCCCTTATCACTACTTCGAAGCGAGGCCCTGACGGGCCTCGCAACGAAGTTTTTTTACTTCTTGAGTGTTGCTGCGTGTGCGCGACCCAGGTTTGCGTTCGACGTCTGTGCACCCGCCCAGAAGGGTACCACGGTGTCCGCGAAATCCTTTTGCGACTGCCACACTTCCGCGAAGAACTTGTTTTCTGCCGCCGCTTTTTCGAGAGACTTTTTAGCGGCCGCCATGTACTCCGTGAAATAATCCGCTGGCGTATCTTCGAGGATAACACCCTGATTATCCACCAGATCTTTCAGCGCCTTACCGTTCTCAAAGATCCGGTAAGACATGGATTTTGACAGCGACGCGTTTGCCGCCACTTCCAGTGCTTTCTGCTCGAGCGGGCTCAGCGAGTTGTAAAAATCGCGATTCACATACATGTCCGCGTTCACGGTCACCTGGTGCAGGCCCTGGAGGTAGTAGTGCTTCAGCACTTTCTGGAAACCAAACACGGAGTCTGGCTTGGGGCAGCACCACTCGGCTGCGTCGATCGTGCCTTTCTCGAGCGCTGGCAGGATGTCGCCGCCGCCCATGGCAACCGCTGGAACGCCGACTTCAGCGTATGCGGCACCAACCATACCCGGAGGTGCACGGAAGCGCAATTTACGGAAGTCATCCATCGACTTGATCGGCTTGGGGAACCAGCCGAGTGCCTCGGGGCCCACTGGCTGCAGCATGAAACCTTTGACGTTCACGCCCATTTCATCCCACAGGCGGTCATACAACTCCTTGCCGCCGCCGTACTGGAACCAGCTCAGGAACGCGATGTTATCGAGACCGACACCGGCACCCGCAACAGGCGCGCCGAACAGGTTCGCCGCAACGTGCTTGCCAGCCCAATAATGTGTCCAGGCAAAGCCACCTTCAACCAGCCCCGCGTCGACGGCATCAATAATGTCTCGTGGTCCGACAACGGCGCCTGCCGGCAGTACTTCGACGGTGAGCGACCCATTGGTCAGCGCCGCAACGTCTTTACCGAACTCCTTCAACATAACGACTTCGTCAGCTGAGGTGGGTAGCACCGACTGGATGCGCAAGACCTTGTTAGCCGCCATGGCAGGAGACGCCATGAGGGACAAGGCCGCTGCAAAGGCAGCTACATATTTTAGTTTTAACATATCTACTCCTCTGGTTGAGAAAGCCTTCGCAATATTATGCGTCGCGAGGCTGAAGGCAGCGCCCCGGAGCTTTCTGGGCCGGCGGTGCGGCCTCGGTTCAATGCCGAAAACCGACAAGAATTAGTTTAAATGAGACTCTCGGTCTCGATATTACAGCTTTTAGCGGCTGAATAACAGAGCTAAATACCCATTAATTTCGTCCCGGTATCCCAAAAATATCGAACTTGATGGAGCCATTCAGAGTAGAGGCACCTGACAGGTTCGTCAACGGGTCTCATGGCCGGAAATTTTATCCAGGCCGCGACCGGAATCGGTATTCCTTCGAGAGAACAGACCCTGAAATCGACTGCCTCAGGGGATGAGAACACCCGGAACAGACGCACAGTCCGCTGTCAACGAATCCGCGGCTTCGCCGTGGTCTCCCTCACCATTAATCGGGTCCCCATTTCAACGGATGGTTGCAACGGTTCCTGTCTGATTTGTGCCACCCCGTATTCAGCCGCATTTTCACCCATCTCGGCCGATGGCACGTGTATGGTAGTCAGGGCCGGCTTCGAGCGTTGGTGTCTCTCTACGGATGCTAAAAATCTGCATAACCCGTATTATCAGCAAGTCACTTAAACACAACCAGGCAATGCGGATATCCGGAGGATCTGTTCCATGGCAATCGAATACATTAAAAAGGCAACCAAAACCTCGGCAACTGGGGAAGACGACACTCGCGAAGTCGTGATAAAGATGCTCAAGGAAATCGAGGAAGGCGGCGAGGAAAAAGCGCTCGAATACGCCGCCAAGCTCGACAAGTGGCCGGGGGGCAGCCCCGTGCTGACGCGCGAGCAGATCGAGTTGTGCAAGGAACAGGTGCCGCAGCAGGCGAAAGAGGATATTCAATTCGCCTACGAGCGTGTCAGCGCCTTCGCCAGACACCAACGCGACAGCATGAAGGAATTCGAGATAGAACTCAGCCCCGGACTGTTCGCCGGCCAGAAACTGATTCCGATGACCACCGCCGGCTGTTACGTGCCCGGTGGCCGCTACGCGCATATCGCCTCGGCGATCATGAGCGTGGGCACCGCCAAGGTGGCCGGCGTCGAAAACGTGGTGGCCTGCTCAGTCGGCCACGGCGAACACGGCATCCACCCGCAAATCGTCTATGCGATGGACCTCGCCGGCGCCGATACCATCATGGCGATGGGCGGCGTGCAGGGCATCGCCGCGATGGCCTTCGGGCTGTTTACCGGCCACCCTGCCGACATCCTGGTCGGACCGGGCAACCGTTTTGTGGCCGAAGCCAAGCGCCTGTTGTTCGGCCGTGTCGGCATCGACCTCTTCGCCGGTCCGACCGAGATCGCGATCATCGCCGACGCCAGCGCCGATCCGCACATCGTCACCGCCGACCTGGTCGGACAGGCCGAGCACGGCCCGGATTCGCCGGCCTGGCTGTTCACCGACTCGCGCGAACTGGCCGACGATGTCATCGGCAGAATACAGGGATATATTGACGACCTGCCGCAGGTCCAGCGAGACGCGGCCACGGCCGCCTGGCGCGATTACGGCGAAGTCATCCTTTGCGATACGCGCGAGGAAATTGCGACCATCAGCGACCAGTACGCCGGCGAGCACCTGGAAGTGCAGGCACAGGACCTCGACTGGTGGCTGGGTCGGTTGAAAAACTATGGCTCGCTGTTTGTCGGCGAGGAAGCCACGGTCGCCTTCGGCGACAAGTGCTCGGGCACCAACCATATCTTGCCGACCAAGGGCGCCGGCCGTTACACCGGTGGGCTCAGCGCGTCGAAGTTCATCAAGGTCGTGACCTATCAGCGTCAGACCCAGGAGGCGACGCGCGAAGTCGGCGCGGCCTGCGCGCGGATTTCCCGCAACGAAGGCATGGAGGGACACGCGCGTACTGGCGACGTTCGCCTGGAAAAATATTATCCCGGCGAAAGTTTCAACCTGGGCAGATGACCGGCGCACGGCGCGGAGCCGCCGGGACATCACCCGGCGGCGGACCCGACAGGATCCCGGTCGACGGGCGCGAGCGACATGCATTCGTCAATTAGCCAACTGTTCGACCTCGACGGTCACGTCGCCCTGTGCACCGGCGGAACCTCCGGCATCGGCCGTCGCATGGGCCTGGCCCTGGCGCGGGGCGGCGCCGATGTCGTGCTGGTCGGGCGTAACGAGGCGGCCCTGGCCGAGGCGGCGGCGCAATTGCGCGAGGACAGCGGCGGCCGCGTGGCGACCGTCGCCGCGGACCTGCTGGATCGCTCGATTCTGGCGAATGTCGTCGAACAGGCGGCGGCCCACTTCGGCCCGCCGGACATCCTCAGCAACGCCGCCGGCATCAATCTGCGCGAACCCTGGCACGAGATCAGCGAGGAAAGCTGGATGCAGACGCTCGATATCAACCTGTCGACCCCCTTTTTTCTGGCCCGGCACTGTGTGCCGGCAATGCGGGAGAAGGGCTACGGGCGAATCATCAATATCGCTTCGCTGCAATCGTTCCGTGCCTTCGCCAACAGCATGCCCTACGGGGCGTCCAAGGGCGGCATCGCCCAGTTGACCCGGGCGATGGCCGAAGCCTGGTCGCGCGACGGTATTACAGCCAACGCTATCGCACCCGGATTTTTTCCTACCGCCCTGACGAAAAAGGTCTACGACAATCCCGAGCTGCTCGCCCACAACGCGCGCATGACCGCGATCGGCCGCAACGGCGAACTGGCCGATCTCGACGGGATAACCGTATTCCTCGCTTCGGCGGCCGCCAACTACATCACCGGGCAGGTCATTCCTGTCGACGGTGGTTTCACCGCAAAGTAGGGGTAAGGCATGAAAGCACTGGTTTATACCGGCCCGGAATGTCTCGAATATCGCGACGAACCGGATCCCGTTCCCAGAGAGGGCGAAGTCCTGATCCAGGTGGAGGCGAGCGGCATCTGCGGCTCGGACATGCATGCGTATTTCGGTCACGACGAACGCCGGCCGGCGCCGTTGATCCTCGGCCACGAAGTCAGCGGACAGGTCGTCAGCGGCGACAAGCAGGGCCAGCGGGTCGTGATCAATCCACTGGTGACCTGCGGCATCTGCGACGATTGTCTCGGTGGCCGTTCCAACCTTTGCCGGCAGCGCCAGATTATAAGCATGCAACCAAGGCAGGGCGCGTTCTCCGAATTGCTGAGCATGCCCGAGCGCAACCTGGTCGTTTTGCCCGACGACATGAGTTTCGCGCACGCGGCGCTGACCGAACCCGTGGCCACCGCGATGCACGGCGTGGTGGAGGGCGAACGCGCATTCGGGCGGCCTGTGGCTGAAGCGCGCGTGCTGGTGCTCGGCGGCGGCGCAATCGGTATCGCCGTGGCGCTGATTCTGCACAGCCACGGCTGCGGTGAAATCCGGCTCGGGGAAACCAACCAGCTGCGCCGCCAGACGGTGGTCAACGCGTCCGTCTGCGACGTCTACGACCCGCTCAACGATCCCGAGCCCGACGTCAATGACTGGGACATAGTCATCGATGCGGTCGGCGGCGCCGCCACGCGCAAGGCCGCATCCCGGGCGGTCAAGCCGGGCGGCGTCATCGTGCATATAGGCCTGATGGACAATGACGGCGGCCTCGATGTGCGCAAGCTGACGCTGCAGGAGATCCGCTTCCTCGGCTGCTACACCTACACGATGCTGGACATCCGGGCGAGCGTCAACGCGCTCTATTCGGGCGCACTGGGCAAACTCGACTGGATCGAGCAGCGCCCGCTCAGTGAGGGTGCCAACGCCTTCCTCGATCTTTCCAGGGGCCGCTCTGCGTCGGCAAAAATCGTGCTGGTTCCCGATCGCTGACCGGGAACCGCGACAACTAGTCAGAATATCTCAAACCGAAGGTGAAATATGGGTACCGTCGAACAGAAAATCGTGACCGATCTGGTTAATAACAGGGTCGAATTCGTCACCACCGTCCCGTGCAAGCAACTCGCGGGGGTGATCGAGGCGATAGACAACTGCGAGGACATTTATCATATCCCGTCCAACAAGGAAGACGAGGGCATGGGGCTTTGCGCGGGTGCCTTCATGGGCGGCAAGCGCCCCGCCATTATCATGCAGAACACGGCGATCGGCGTCACCGTGAATACGCTGGTGACACTGACCCAGTATTACCGGATGCCGCTGCCGATGCTGATCAGTTATCGCGGCGAACTCGGCGAACCGGTAGCCTGCCAGGTGGAAATGGCGGTCCATACCAAGGCTTTGCTGGCGCAGCTCAACATCCCGACTTATCACTTCCACCAGGAAGCCGATCTCGACGAGCTGGACGCCATTTTGAAATACACGTTCATGTGCAACAAGCCGGTCGCCATATTAACCGACGCAACCTTCTGGAAGGGGTATTAATGATGATTCGTTCGGAAGTTTTGAAAACCCTGGTCCCGATCATTTCGGATCAGCTCGTGGTTTGCAACATCGGCCTGCCCAGCCAGGAAATGCATCTGCTCGACGACCAGCCGAGCAATTTTTACATGCTCGGCACCATGGGCCTCGCGTCATCGATCGGCCTCGGACTCGCGCTCGCGCAACAGCAGAAGGTTATCGCCATCGACGGCGACGGCTCGGTATTGACCAATTTCGGAACCTTGCCGACGATCGCCAACAATGTGGCCGACAATTTCATTCTGCTGATCATCGATAACGGCAGCTATGGCTCCACCGGCGACCAGCCGACCTATGCCGGCAAAAAGACTTCGCTCGCCGCGGTAGCCAGGGCCTGCGGCTGCGAAAACGTCGTCGAATGCCGCGCCGATGAAGCCGCCGACACGGTCCGGCAGGCGCTCGATTCGGACCGGATGACGATCATTGTCTGCAAGTGCGAATCCGGCAACATCAAGGTGCCCGTCATCGAGATGGACCCGGTGGTGATCCGCGACCGGTTCATGAGGGAAATCGCCGCGCGCAATGGTTGATATTCACAGCAGCGACGACGCGCGCGCGCTGGCGCGGAAGCGGCTGCCGTGGATGGTGTTCGACTATATCGACGGCGCCGCGGGCGACGAGTCCGGCGAGCGCGGCAATCGCGAGGCCATGCGGAGCATCCAGCTGCAGCCGCGGGTGCTGAACAATGTGGAGCACCGGAGCCTCGGGGTTCGCCTGTTCGACCGCGATTGCGCCTTACCCTTCGGCATCAGCCCGATGGGTATGTGTAACCTTTCCGCGCCCGGTGCCGACCTGATGCTGGCGCGACTGGCGGCGAGCAAGAGCATCCCGCATTGCGTCTCCACCGCGGCCTCCACTTCGCTGGAACGTATTTTCGAAGCGGCCGAGGGAAACGCGTGGTTTCAGCTCTATTTCAGCGGCGACGAGGCGCAGTCGAACAAGTTGCTTGCCCGCGCGCAATCCACCGGTTACCAGACGCTGATTCTGACCGTCGACGTGCCCGAGGTCGGCCGCCGGCCCCGCGAACTGCGGCGCGGATTCAAGATGCCGTTCAGGATGGGCCCGGCCCAGGTGCTCGATTTTGCGCTGCACCCGCGCTGGTCGTTGTCGACGCTCGCCCACGGGCGGCCGCAACTGGCGAACTTCGGCGGTGATTTCGGCGAATTCAACCGCAGCGCCAGCCGCGCCGGCGCGGACTGGGCGCTGCTCGAGAAAATCCGCGCCAACTGGTCCGGCCAGCTGGTGGTCAAGGGCGTGCTCGATCCGCGCGACGCAACCCGGATGGTTCAGCTGGGCGTCGACGCAATACAGGTTTCCAGCCATGGCGGGCGTCAACTGAACAGCGGCCCTCCGCCGATACTGGCGCTGGCGGAAATCCGGTCCGCCCTCGGCGGCGATTTCCCGCTATTTTACGATTCCGGCATTCGCAGCGGCGAAGACGTGATCAAGGCTTACGCGCTCGGCGCCGATTTCGTGTTTCTCGGGCGCATATTGCTGTTCGCGATGGCGGCCGCCGGTGAAACCGGGCTCGGGCAAATTATCAAGCTACTCGCCGACGAGGTCAGTATCGCAATGGCCCAGCTCGGCATTACCGGCATGGCCGAGGTGAGCCGATCCTCGCTGGCGGGCCAGAAGGACTGAGGTGGCCAGCAGCAAAAATCACGCACGGCGGAGATTGGATATGCTTATCCTCCCGCGGCATGACTGCGCAGCGATGCCGCGTGCATAACGCGTAAGCTCCGGGCATGATATGTCTTGACGTCGCATGCCATAAGCGGCGGCCCGGACCGACAAACCCGAAAAAATTTCAAAGGGGTCAGCGTCGATTGATAGCCGATTTCAATCGACGCTGAGCCTTTTGATTGGCTTTGATTGCGATTTTTCGATTCGCGCAATCGGGATTATTGGCTGGTTAGCGCGCGCCGATTCGCCTAGCATGCGGCCGGGCCGACAATAAAAAGGAATAATCTTGTTCGAACGGCGCCCCGCGGCGTTACTGGTGGTTTCGGGCCGGGCCGGCGAAGTTTTCGCCCGGCTCAATGCGCTCGAGGGATTCGCGCGCGCGCTGATCATCGGCGTCATCCCGCTGCTCGCGTTCGAGGCGCTCGGCAGCAAGGAGAAGCTTACCTGGGCCTACCTCGCCGGTTCGGCGCTGACGCTCGCGATCACGCTGAACTTCGCGACCCTCGAACGCGTCCTGCAGCGCCGCTGGGTCATGACGCTCGGCGCCGGCCTGACCGGCATCGCGGTGCTGATCCTGCTGTTCGCCGACGGCATGATCATCGCGCTCGCGATCGGCTTGTTGCAGGCCTCGGCGTCGCTGTTCTCGGTCTGCCTGTCGCTCTACATCATGGACCATATCGGCAAGCGCGAGCTGATCTTCACCGAGACGCGGCGGCTGCTCTACGCCGGCATGGCGTGGATGGTCGGGCCGACGCTCGGGCTGTGGCTGTGGGTGCATTTTGTCGCCTGGTCGCCGTTCGTGCTGGCGGCGTTTACAACGGCGGGAATGGTGGCGTATTTCTGGGTCCTGCGACTCGGTCCCGACCAGGCGATTCGCGCGGCGAGGACGCATCCGCCAGGGATACTCGAGATCGTTCCACGATATTTCGCGCAGCCCCTGCTACGCGCGGCTTACTGGATCACGCTGACGCGCTCGATCTTCTGGGTCGCGCTGATGGTATACGGACCGATCTACGTGATCGAGGCCGGGCTGCAGACCTGGGTCGCGGGCGGCCTGATCTCGCTCGCCAGCGCGTTGCTGTTGATCAGCCCGCTGATTCGCCGCGTCGCGACGCGCGTCGGTACGCGCGCGACGATCATCGCGGCGCTGGTACTGACCGGCCTTTCGATGTTCGCGCTGTTCGCGCTCGGCGAGGCCCGGCCGCTCGGGCTCGCCTGCTGGATCCTCGCGGCGCTCGGCGGCGTGACCCTCGACGTGCTCGGCAACATTCCGTTCATGCGCACGGTCAGGCCGCGCGAGCGCACCGAGATGACGATGATCTTTTCGACCTGGCGCGAGGGTTCGCAATTGCTGACCCCGCTGCTGGTGACGCTGGTTATGCTGGTAGCCCCGTTCGAGGCCTTCTACCTGCTGCTCGCCGCGCTGCTGCTGGCCGCGGCCGTGAGCGCGAGTTTCTTGCCGCGCCGGATCTGACCGGACTGATCGCTATTCGCGAGGTTGCCCGGCGGAATCTGGCGGTGGCCGGCTATTCAGCAACGGATGCAGCTCGAGACAGATCAGCACGCCGTTCTTAAAGCAGCGTTTCGGAATGTTGGTGAAAATCACGCGCCCGCCTTCGTGGGTGTGCGGCTCGAAGCGCAGCGGATCGTCGTACGGGTGGGCGCCGGCGTTTGTCGCCAGTAGCACGCCGGTCATGAGGGCGATCAGCGCAAGCCGGCAAAATTTCTCATGGCTAAAGGTCATACAGCCCATCTTAGATCCCGTGGCGATAACTGCAAGCGCTATCCGCGCGTCCGGGACCGGGTTACATGACCACCTTGAGTCGCCGTAGCCGTCGCGTTGCGGACTCGAGCGTCTGCGATCCTTGCCGCAGGCGATAGTCGAACACTAGTCCTTCGTCGTGTACGAAAATCGTGTAGCGCGCCTCGCGCTCGGCCCCGCCGTTGTCGCGAGCGATACTGACGACGAGCGAGTCAGGCGCCAGCCGCGCCTCGACGCGTTCGCCCGGGGCCATTCGAGGATCGCTACGGACGACTTCGAGGCGCCCGCCTGCCGGGCCGCGCGCGAACTCGAAGGTACGGCGAACCGGCGCGGGTGGCAGGTGGTTCCAGGTCAGTCCGATCCCGGTGTCGGTATGCCAGATGGCGAGATCGCCCCCGGCGCCTGACTGATTGTTTGCGCCTGCTGCCACGTCGGAACGGTCCAGCATCCAGATGCCGAAGAGTTCTTCGGCCGGCGCGGCCCGCAGGTCGGCGGTCACGAACAGCGCGACTGCAAGCGCCGCGAACATGGCGCGCAGCGGCGCAGAGCCGTTGCGCGCCGGAACCGGGACCGAACTTGCGGCCCGGTAAACGCGACTAGCGGATCCGCGCCTTGTAGTACTCGACCAGCGCATCGCGCGTCGCCGCCTGTCGTGCGGCTCGACCCGCCGGGGCCGCCAGCGTCGCGACGCCCGCGGCTGCCGGTGCGGCCTTCGACGTCAACGAGGCGTCGTCATCGTCGTCATCCCGCTTGCGGCTGCGGTCGAGCTTCATGATCATTAGCCCGTTGTTGATATCGCTGGCGACGATCGTCTTGCTGTGCGGAAACGGGAAGATTCCCCACTGGCCGAAAAAGTCGGGCGCCGGCCGCGGTTCGGTATCGAGCCGGCCGATTTCCTGCAACTTCAGATTTCGCCCCTTGCGCGATAGCTTGATAACGCGCGTACCGGCGTTGTAGACCGCCCAGTAGAGCTTGTTGCCCTTGCGCACGAAGTTGTGGTCGATCTCGCCGGGCGCGTCGACTTCGAATCGTTCCTGGAAGACCGGGTTGTCGAGGTCTCGAATATCCATCACGTAGATTCCGGCATTCGACACCGTACCGGGCGGTGTATCGGTACCGCAGAAGTTGTTGCGAAAGAAACCGTCCTCTTCCTCGGCGTCGCGCAGCTCGTCGAGCTCGTCGTTGATCAGCAGGAATTCGTGCCGGTTCGACGAGGTCCAGCCCTGGTGCGAGAAGCAGATTCCGGGCACCGTCAACGACGAGATGACCTTGATATCGTCCTTGTCGGTGACGTCCCAGATTTCGGTCGTGCCGCCGACGAGCTTGTTCGGCGTATCGTCCTCACGCATGCCACCGCGGCTCGGTGCGTCTTTTTCGCGACCGTCGAACACGAATGCGATCTCGCGCCCGCGGTAGTCGCGATCGGGACCCTTGTAGTTGACCACGTAGACGTCATGCTCGCCGAAGTCGGCGAGGCAGGAAACGATTTCCGGATTCAGCGGGTCCTTGTTCAGATCGAGAATCATCGTGTTGAAGCGCGACGGATGATTCGGATGATCGTCGCAGGCCGTTTCGCTGCCGGCCAGGCCGACACCCATGAGGTAGGCGAAACCGGATTCCTGATTGACGTAGACGTTGTGGGCGCTGTCGTAGCCGCCAGCCGAAAATCTGGCGGAAGGCGGGATCGTGACGCTGGAGTCGGACGCCGCCGGCATAAAGTCGAGCTGGTTGAGTTCCAGAATATTCATCGTCGCGCCGTCGGCTTCGGTCGTGAAGTAGGCGTACCCCGTATAGAAATCGGAATCCTGGCCATCGTCATCGTCGCCGTCGTCGTCATCGTCGTCACCACGGCGCGGGCCGGCGTGATCGTCGTCATCATCATCGCCGTCGTCGTCGTGCGCATGGACGTTGTAGACGCCCACATCGCCCCAGAGATTGGCGAAGGTATCTGGTACTTTGGTCGGCATTAGGCCGATGAACTCCGGATTGTCCGGATCGGTCACACGCACGATCGCCATGCCGTCGCCGGTGCCGACCAGCGCGTACTCCTCGCCGTTGGGCGAAGTCCAGCCCCAGATATCGTTGAGCAGGACGCCAAATCGCGGCGTCACCGCGCCGATCTCGCCTGGCAACAGCTGACTCGGCAGCCGCATGTTTTCGGTGTCGGGAAACGGCCCGACCGCGGGTTCCGGAAACGGAGGAAATTCCTGGGATTGCGCCGGCCCGGTCAACGCGAACGATGCGAATATCAGGCCGCCCGCGAGCGCTTTTGCGAAACCTGCTTTCTTGTATTGCAGATACTGCATGAGAGACCTCCAGTGTTTTGCACGTTGTTGTTATGGTGGGGTGTCCGACCTTATAAGGCGATTTTGCAAATGCCCAGACGCAGGCCCGCTATAGCGACCGAGACGCAGCCAACGGCCAATTGATCGCCCGTGTCGGAATTGTTTTAGATTCAGTCACCTGGGCCGGAAATTGATAAAGCTGGTGAACATCGCGTGCTAAGTATGGAATCCGATTTTTCGACGAACGGTCGCTATTTTATGGTTTCGCTACCGCCGCCCGTGGCGAACCGGATTGCGCGCGACGATGACCCGTGAACACGACGATGATAAGGTTGTGCTGGTGAAATTGTTTAACGAGGCGACCGACATGAGTGAGCGATGTCTGCACGATCGAGTCTGCGTCGTCACCGGCGGCGCGTCCGGCATCGGCCGCGCAATCGCGCGGCGTTTCGCCCGCGAGGGCGCGCGGGTCGTGATCCTCGACCCGCGCGACGAGCCGATCGAGGGCGGCGAGCGAACCCTCGACCTGGTCGCGGCCGAGGCCGGCGAAGCGAAGGCCTTTGCCGTCGACGTCGCCGATCCGGACGAGCTTGAACGGGCGCTAACCGACGTCGTCGCCGAGCACGGCAGGCTCGACGTGATGGTCAACAACGCCGCAATCTACACCGGCACGAACCTGCTCGACACGACCGCCGAACAGTGGGACCGCGTGATGGCGGTCAACCTGCGCGGCGTGTTCCTCGGCTGCCGGTTCGCGGTGCGGCAGATGTTGACGCAGCCGCCGCGCGGCGAGGCCCGCGGGCGCATCGTCAACATCTCGTCGCAGCACGGCATGATCGCGTGTCCGGGCGATATCGCCTACGGCACGAGCAAGGCCGGCGTGGTGTATATCACGCGGCAAATCGCGAACGATTACGCGGCGCAGGGCATCGTCTGCAACGCGGTCGCGCCGGGCAAGATCCTGACCGGGCGGACCGATGCGATCGACGAGGCTTCGATTGCCTACTCGCGTTCGCGCACGCCGATGGCGCGCGAGCCGCTCGGCCGCCTCGGCAAGCCCGCCGATGTCGCCGGCGCAGCGCTGTTCCTCGCCAGCGACGAGGCGAGCTACATCAACGGCGAAAACCTGATGGTCGACGGCGGCTGGATGGCGTCGTGAACGCTCGCCCCGGCCCCGGCCGCCCGCCCGATCCGTTCCGCCGTTTCCTCATTTGCGCAGCAGGTCGCGGATTTCGGTCAGCAGCAATTCCTCGGCGCTCGGCTTCGGCGGCGCCGCCGGCGCCGGTTTTTCCTTGCTTGCGTTCATCGCCTTGACCACCATGAAGATCGCGAACGCGATGATCACGAAATCGATAACGGTCTGGACGAAGGCGCCGTACCTGAGCGTCACCGCCGACTGGTCGCCGACTGCCGCTTGCAGGGTGATCGCCAGGTCGCTGAAATCGACGCCACCGAGCAACAGCCCGATCGGCGGCATCAACACGCCGCCGACGAACGCCGACACGATCTTGCCGAAGGCGCTGCCGATGACGATACCGACGGCCATGTCGACGACGTTGCCGCGCATCGCGAAATCCTTGAACTCGTTGAGCATGCTCATTTTTGATACCCGTAACTTGAAAGACTCGGGTCTTTAATCATTTTTCGCTAGACTTGGCAACCATCGAGTCCAAGCCGTCCGCAAACGCGATTGCCGGCGGCCCTTACGCGGGAGAATAACGACATGCCGATCATCGAGCGCGATCCGTGGCGGATGCAGTATTTCGAGGACGTCGCCTGTCCGGACGACGTCAGCATCCCGACCGACGACGAGCACGCCTACGAGCTCTTTCCCGACCATCGCTGGATCTACAACAAGCTTCTGATCAGCGATACGCAGGGCTTCGGCGGCGCGCCGCACGGCGTGCCGCCACCGTCGTTCCCGGTGTTCAGCAAGCCGATCTACAACATGCACGGCATGGGCGTCGGCGGGCGCATCATCCACGACGAGACCGAGTTCGCCGAGAACATGCACGCCGGCCACATGTGGATGTCGCTCGCCGAAGGCGAGCACGTCAGTACCGACGTGGTCCTGATCGGCGGCGAGGCGCAGTGGTGGCGCCACTGCGTCGGCAAGACGCTTGGCGACGGCGTGTTCGATTACTGGACCGTACTCGCCGACGAGCGCCCCGAGATCGAATCCTACTGCGGCGACTGGCTGCGCAAGCACCTCAAGGGTTACAGCGGCGCCGCCAACCTCGAGACCATCGGCGGCAAGATCATCGAGGTGCACCTGCGCTTCGCCGACCAGTGGCCGGACCTCTACGGCGACGGCTGGATCGAAGCCATCGTCGAACTCTACGCGAAGCGGCGCTGGCGCTACGCCGACGCCGACCGCCGCGAGGGCTACAGCGTGGTGCTGTTCGGCGCCCATGGCGTCCCCTACCGGCACCCGCCGCAGGCGCTGGTCGACGAGATCGCCGCGCGCGACGGCGTCACCAGCGTGCAGGTGACCTTCCACGAGGACAAGCCGCCGGAGCAGCACGCGATGCCGCCGGGCGGATTTCGTCTCGCGATCGTCAACTGCCGGTCGCTCGAGGCGGGCCTGAAGGCGCGCGAAGACCTCGCGCTCGCGTTCTGGTCGACGCAGACGCTCGGCGGGCGCCGCATCGGCGCCGACGGCTAGCGCGTTCCGATGACGGCCGACCCGCGCCGCCGCTCGGTGCGCGAAATCGAGAACGCGTTCATCCCGCTCGCCGACGGCACGCGGCTGGCCGCGCGAATCTGGCTGCCCGCAGATGCCGACGAGAATCCGGTACCGGCAATTCTCGAGTACATTCCCTACCGCAAGCGCGATTTCATGCGCCGGCGCGACGAGCCGATCCACCGCTATTACGCCGCGCACGGCTACGCCGCGGTGCGCGTCGACCTGCGCGGCTCGGGCGACTCCGACGGCGTGCTCGAAGACGAGTACCTTCCGCAGGAGCAGCAAGACGCGGTCGAGGTCATCGCCTGGCTCGCGGCACAGCCGTGGTGCAGCGGCAAGGTCGGCATGACCGGTATATCGTGGGGCGGCTTCAACGCGCTGCAGGTGGCCGCGCGGCGTCCGCCCGAACTCGGCGCGATCATCACGCTGTGCGCGAGCGACGACCGCTACGCCGACGACGCGCACTACATGGGCGGCTGCCTGCTCAACGAAAACCAGATCTGGGGCACGGTGCTGTTCGCGCTCAACGCGCTGCCGCCCGATCCCGAGGTCGTCGGCGAGCGCTGGCGGGAGCTGTGGCGACAGCGGCTCGACGCGAACCGGCCGTTCCCGGCCCACTGGCTCCGACACCAGCGTCGCGACGACTACTGGCGCCAGGGCTCGGTGTGTGAGGATTTCGCCGCGATCGAATGCCCGGTCTACGCGATCGGCGGCTGGGCCGACGGTTACTCGAACGCGGTGCCGCGCCTGCTCGCAGGGTTGGAGTGTCCGCGCAAGGGGCTGATCGGCCCGTGGGCGCATATCTTCCCGCACGACGGCGTGCCGGGGCCGGCGATCGGCTACCTGCAGGAATCGCTGCGCTGGTGGGATCGGTGGTTGAAAGGCATCGACACGGGCATTACCGACGAACCGATGCTGCGCGTCTGGCTACAGGATTTCGTCGAACCGGAACCGTTCGTCGCCGAGTCGCCGGGCCGCTGGGTCGGCGAACGCGATTGGCCGAGCGCGCGGATCGAGCCCCGCGCGTGGCATTTCACCGGCGGCGCCGGGCTCGAGGAAACGCCGGCGCCGGCGACTTTGCTCACCGTCAGCTCGCCGCAGACCACGGGGCTCGCCGCCGGCAACTGGTGCGGCTTCGGCGGCGACGGCGACGCGCCGCTCGATCAGCGCAGCGACGACGGCCGCTCGCTGGTGTTCGACTCGGCGCCGCTGGCGGCGGGGTTCGACATCCTCGGCAACCCGGCGGTCGAGCTGACGCTCGCGAGCGACCAGCCGGTCGCGCTGGTCGCGGTACGGCTGAACGACGTCGCGCCCGACGGCGCGTCGGCGCGCGTGACCTACGGCCTGCTGAACCTGAGCCACCGCGACGGTCACGCCGAACCCGCACCGCTCGAACCGGGCAAGCGCTATCGGATTCGCGTCGAGCTCAACGCGATCGCGCACCGCTTCGCGCCGGGGCACGCGATCCGGGTCGCGCTGTCGACCGCCTACTGGCCGCTGGCATGGCCGCCGCCGGCGCCGGTGACGCTCGAACTCGATACCGGCAGCTGCCGGCTCGAGCTGCCCGTGCGCCCGCCCGACCCGGGCGATGCCGCGCTGCCGCCTTTCGCGCCGCCCGAATCGGGCGACGCGACGACGACGCACACGCCGCTCGAGCCGCCGCGGCTCGCGCGTTCGATCGAACGCGACCTCGTCGGCGATCGCGTCGGCTACCACCTGGTCAACGCCGGCGGCGATCTCGACGGCGCCGCGCGCCTGCGCATCGAGGAAATCGGTCTCGAGCTCGGCCATCACGTCGAGCGGCATTTCACGATCGACGACCGCGACCCGCTGTCCGCGCGCAGTGAGATCGTCGAGGAGATGCAGATGCGCCGCGGCGAGTGGGCGATCGCGGTGCGCGCGCGCACCGAACTGAGCGCCGACGCGACGCACTTCCGCCTGCGCGCGTGGCTCGAGGCCGACGAAGACGGCCGCGAGGCGTTTCGCCGCGAGTGGGACGAGCGGATCGAGCGCGATCTGGTCTAGTCGCCGAAACAGCGCCGTCGCGCGGCGTCGATGATCAACCGCAACAGGCCGCTGTGGCGCAGGCCGGCGAGCCCGGCCATGTGCGCGAGCTTGCCGTCCCAGCACCAGGCCGGGTTCGGGTTGACTTCCATCAGCTTGACCGCGCCGGCGGCGTCGGCGCGGAAATCGAAACGCGCGTAGTCGCGCAGGCCGAGGCGCGCGAACAGCGCCGCGCAGTGCGCGCGCATTCCCGCCTGGGCCGCGGAATCGAGCCTGGCCTCGCGGTAGCGCACGTCGTTCCAGTACGGCGATTCCGGGTCGGTCTTGGAGCCGTAATCGAGCAGCCGCGGCAGCGCCGGATCGAGCGCCGAGTAGTCGACCTCGAGCATCGGCAGATCGGCGAAACCGCTGCCGGGATTGCCGATCAGGCCGACGCCGTACTCGTCGCCGGCGAGGAATTCCTGCACCAGGATCGGCGTGCCGGGAAGCATCGCGCGCAGTTCGGCGACGCAGGCCTCGGCCGCGGCGCGGTCGTGCACGAGGCTGCGCGTCGTGATGCCGACGCTGCCGTCGCCGCGATTGGGCTTGATGAACGCCGGCAACGGGATTTCGGGCAGCGGCTCGCCGCCGCCGAGCAGGATCTCGTCCGGCACCGGCACGCCGACCGATTGCGCCGCGGCGCGCACCAGCGACTTGTCGTAGCACAGCGCGAGCGCCGCCGGGGCGTTGC
>JAHEKJ010000181.1 GCA_024638385.1 Gammaproteobacteria bacterium
CACGACGAACAGCACGACGCGCACGTCGTCGTCCCAGTCCTGGCCGATGACGATGCTCTCGACGATCTCGTCGAGGTTTTCGACGTGGCGGTAGATCTCGGCGGTGCCGATGCGCACGCCGCCGGGGTTCAGCGTCGCGTCCGAGCGGCCGTAGATGATTATGCCGCCGTGCTCGGTCAGGCGCACGTAGTCGCCGTGGTGCCAGACGTTCGGGAAGCGCGCGAAGTAGGCGTCGTGGTACTTGCTGCCGTCGGCGTCGCCCCAGAAGAACACCGGCTGGCACGGGAACGGCTGCGTGCAGACCAGTTCGCCCTTGTCGCCGCGCACCGGCTTGCCGTCGTCGTCGAACACGTCGACCGCCAGGCCAAGGCCGCGGCACTGGATCTCGCCGCGGTAGACCGGCAGCAGCGGGCACGAGATCACGAAGCACGAGACGATGTCGGTGCCGCCCGAGACCGACGCGAGGCAGAGATCCGACTTGATCGCGTTGTAGACGTAATCGAAGCTCTCCGGTACCAGCACCGAGCCGGTCGACGCGAGCGTGCGCAGCGCGCCTAGGTCGAACTTGTCGCGCGGCCGCAGGCCCGCGGTCTTGATCGCGTCGATGTACTTGGCCGAGGTGCCGAACAGCGTGACATCGACGTCGTCGGCGTAGCGCCACAGCACCTCGGGGTCGGGCGCGAACGGCGAGCCGTCGTAGAGTATGAGCGTGGCCTTGCTCGCGAGCGCGCCGACCAGCCAGTTCCACATCATCCAGCCGAGGGTCGTGAAATAGAACACGCGGTCGCCCGGTTTCAGGTCGCAGTGCAGCATCTGCTCCTTCAGGTGCTGAATCAGCGTGCCGCCGACGCCGTGGGTGATGCATTTGGGCTTACCGGTGGTGCCCGACGAATAGAGCACGTAGAGCGGGTCGTTGAAGCGGCGCGGCACGAACTCGATCGCGTCGGCCGGCTGCGCGATGAGGTCTCGCCAGCGTTCGGCGTCGGCCAGCGGCTCGAAGCCGGCGAGGTCGATCTGCACGACCTTTTCGATGCTCGGCACCTGTTCGCGGATCGCCTGGATTTTTTCGCCGAGCGGATGCCGCTTGCCGTTGTAGAAATAGCCGTCGACGGTGAACAGGATGCGCGGTTCGGTCTGGCCGAAGCGGTCGACGACGCTGTCGACGCCGAAGTCCGGCGACGTCGACGTCCAGACCGCGCCGCGGCTGGTCGCGGCCAGCATCGCGACGATCGCCTCGGGCATATTCGGCAGGTAGGCGGCGACGCGGTCGCCGGGTTCGAGGCCGCAGGCCGAGAGCCACGCGGCGACGCTCGCGGTCTGCGTGTACAGATCTTGCCAGCTCAGGCGGTACTCGACCTGGTCCTCGGCGCGGAAATGCATCGCGACGTCGCCGTCGCGTTTGCGCAGCAGGTTCTCGGCGAAGTTGAGCCGGGCGTCGGGAAACCATTCGGCGTGTTCAATATCTCCGCCGTTCACCAGCACGCGCTCGCCGCGTTCGCCGACGATGCCGCAGAAATCCCATACCGCGCACCAGAAGTCTTCCTTCGAATCGATCGACCACTGGTACAAGGCGTCATAGTCGGCGATTTCGAGGCCGTGGCGCGAATTGACGTGCTCGATGAAGCGCGTCATGTTGGCCGCGGCGACGCGCTCCGCGCTCGGGGTCCACAGGGGCTGCTGTTCGGTCATGCCGGCGTCCTCTATTTTTCGCGCCATCTTACCAACCGAATTAGGGGGACAGTATACCTAATTACCCTAATTCAGTTTCAATTCGCAACTAAATTAGGGTAATTGAGTAAACTGTCCCCCTAATTGTTATTTGCCTTTCCAGACGGGGGCGCGCTTTTCGGCGAAGGCCCTGAAGCCTTCCTGGTTGTCTTCGCTGTCGTAGAGCAGGTCGACGGACTCGAACTGGCGCTTGGTGATCCAGTTCATCGCTTCCTGGAACTTCATCGCCTCGGCCTCGCGCGCGACCTGCTTGATCGCGGCGAACACCAGCGGCGGACCCGACGCGAGTTCGCGCGCGACCTCCCAGACTTTGTCCATCAGTTGGTCGTTGGGCAGCACCTCGTTGACCAGCCCCCAGCGCAGCGCCTCGGCGGCGTCCATCCAGCGGCCGCGGTAGAGCATCTCCATCGCGACGTGGTACGGGATGCGCTTCGGCAGCTTGATCGTCGCCGCGTCGGCGAGCGTGCCGGCGGTGATTTCCGGCAGCGCGAAGGTCGAATGATCGGCGACGTAGATCAGGTCGGCCGACAGCATCAGCTCGAAGCCGCCGCCGACCGCCATGCCGCTGACCGCGGCGATGACCGGTTTGTTCAGGTCGCGCAATTCCTGCAGCCCGCCGAAGCCGCCGACGCCGTAGTCGCCGTCGACCGCGTCGCCGTCGGCCGCGGCCTTCAGGTCCCAGCCGGCGCTGAAGAACTTGTCGCCGGCGGTACGGACGATCGCGACGCGCAGATCGGGGTCGTCGCGGAAAGTCTTGAAGGTCTCGCCCATCAGGCGGCTGGTCGCGAGGTCGATCGCGTTGGCCTTGGGCCGGTCGAGCGTGACTTCGAAGATACCGCCGTCGCGGCGGGTCGTGATGACTTCGGACATGATCAGGATTCCTCCATTACGATGAGTGCATCGACGGCGAAGACGCCCGCGCCGCGCGCGCCGATCAGCAGGGGGTTGACGTCGAGTTCGACCAGCGCGTCGGCGTTGGCGAGCGCAAAGTCCTGGATCGCGAGCACCGCGTCGACCGCGGCGGCGACGTCGGCGGCCGGCCGGCCGCGAAAACCGGCGAGCAGCGGCGCCGACCTGAGCCCGCCGAGCGCGGCCTCGATCTCGTCGCGCCGCGCCGGCATGATCAGCACGCGGCTGTCGCGCAGCAGTTCGACCAGCACGCCGCCGCTGCCGACGGTCAGCACGAGGCCGAACTGCGGGTCGCGGGTGACGCCGACGATCAGCTCGGCGAGCGACGGCTGCATCGCCTCGACATAGAGCGTCGCGCTCAGTTCGAACAGTTCGCCGGCGGCGGCGGCCAGCGCCGTCGCGCCTCCGAGGTTGAGGCGTACCGCGTTGCGTTCGGTCTTGTGCGCAATGCCGAGCGCCTTGAGCACGACCGGGTATTCGATCGACTCGGCGAGCGCAAGAGCCGCGTCGACCGAGTCGACGCGTCCGCCGGCCGGCAGCGGCAAGCCGTGCGCGGCGAGCGCGGCCTTGGCCTCGGCCTCGTCGAGGGTGCGGCGCGCGGCCGCGGGCGGGTCGAGCGCGAGCACCGGCGGGTCGGGTTCGCGCCGCCACGCGGCGCCGATGTCGGCGGCGATCTCGGCCGCGGCGAGACCGTCGTCGATGTCGAAGAGACTCAGGATGCCGCGTTCGCGAAACGCGTCGCTATAGGTTTCGGACAGATTCTCCGGCATCGATACCAGCAGCGCGCCGCGCGCGTCGTGGTCGGCGAGCGCGGCGCCGAATTCGTCGACCGCGATATGCCACTCGGAATCGTCGCAGCGATCGGCGCGCGGAAAGTCGAGAATCAGGAAATTGAAGTCGAAGCCGAGCGCGACCATCGCGTCGTAGGTCGCGCGCATGGTCGCGCGCTTTGCCCAGATGTAGGTGTGATAATCGAGCGGGTTGTCGATCGTGACCAGCGGGCCGAGCACCTTTTGCAGCGGCGCCTTTTGCGCGGCGTCGAGGTCGGGGAAGTGCAAACGCCGCCCGGCGGCCGCGTCGGCGACGATGCTGGCCTCGCCGCCCGAGCAGCTCAGCGACGACGCGCGGTAGCCGGGGAGCGGTCCGCACAGGTGCAGCAGCTTGAGCGCCTCGAGAAAAACCGGGATCGAGTCGGCCTGGCCGAAGCCGTTGCGCCGCAGAAATTCGCTCGTGACCGCGTGCGCGCCGACCAGCGACGCGGTGTGCGTCTTGGCCGAGCGCTGTGCCTGCGCGGTGCGGCCGACCTTGAATACGACCACCGGTTTACCGAGTTCGCGCGATTTTTGCGCCAGCCGCTCGAAGCCCGTGACCGAATCGAAACCCTCGACGTAGAGGCCGAGCGTCGTCACGTTCGGATCGTCGAGCAGCGTGAGCGCGAGGTCGGACATGCCGACGATAGCCTGGTTGCCGACGGTCATTACGTAGGCCAGCGGCAGGCCGCGCTGCTGCATCGTGAAGTTGATCGAGATGTTCGACGATTGCGCGACGATCGCGACGCCGGTCTCGCCATCGCCGAGGCGCCGGCCGCCGTGCTGGTCGGGCCACAGCGCGGCGCCGTCGGCGTAGTTCAGCAAGCCGTAGCAATTCGGCCCGAGCACCGGCATGTCGCCGGCGGCGTCGATCAGCGCGGCCTCGAGGTCGCGCCCGGTGGCGTCGGCTTCGCGCCACCCGGACGCGTAGCAGATCGCGCCGCCGCAGCCGAGCTCGCGCAGCTTCGCGACCTGCTCGATCGTGCGTTCGCGGTTGACCGCGATGTAGGCCGCGTCGGGTGGACCGGGCAGGTCGTCAAGCGACGCGCAGGCGCGCAGGCCGTGAACTTCCTTTTTCTCCGGATGGACCGGCCACAGCTCGCCGTCGTAGCCGATCTTCAGGTTCTGCTCGATCACGCGCGCCGCCGGCAGGCCGCCGATCGCGGCGATCGAGCGCGGCCGGAGCAGGCGTTCGAGGCCGGTTTTCATCCGCCGAGCGGGCGCAGCAGCTCGCGCGAAATGATGTGGCGCTGGATTTCCGACGTGCCGTCCCAGATGCGCTCGACCCGCGCGTCGCGCCAGAAGCGCTCGAGCGGCAGCTCGTCCATCAGGCCCATGCCGCCGAA
>JAHEKJ010000182.1 GCA_024638385.1 Gammaproteobacteria bacterium
GCTTTTCGGCTATCATGCGGCCACCTGACCACCCCGAGCCGCGTGCCCAGCCAGATGCTATGCCTCCCCGGTAGCCCCGCGCTATCCGCATTCAGACTGCAAAAACTCAAGCAACAGCTTCGCGACTCGGGCCTGGAGGTCACGGCGATCGCGAGTCGCTTCGTACACCTGATCGACGCGGAGGGAGCGGATATCGACCCCGCCGAGCGCGAGATCCTCGACAACCTGCTGACTTACGGGCCGAAATCGAGCGCACAGCCGGTCGACGGGCGGCGTCTCTATGTCATTCCGCGGCCGGGCACGATTTCGCCATGGGCGAGCAAGGCCACCGACATCGCGCACAATTGCGGGCTCGAACGCATTCACCGCATCGAGCGTGGTATCGTCTACGACATCGCCGCCGACGGCGAGATCCCGCGCGCGCCACTGCACGACCGCATGACCGAGATCGTCGTCGATGAACTCGACGCCTGCGCCGCGCTGTTTCGCCATCACGAACCGCGCCCGCTGCGCGAAATCGAGACCCGCGGCGACGGCCGCGCCGCGCTTGCGCGCGCCAACGCCGAACTGGGCCTCGCGTTGTCCGACGACGAGATCGACTACCTGGTCGAGGCCTATGCCCGGCTCGCACGCAACCCGACCGACGTCGAACTGATGATGTTCGCGCAGGCCAACTCCGAACACTGCCGGCACAAGATATTCAACGCCAGCTGGACCCTCGACGGCGTCGCCCGCGACGAAACGCTGTTCCAGATGATCAAGCATACCTACGCGTGCCATTCGGACGGGATCCTGTCGGCTTACCACGACAATTCGGCGGTAATAGAGGGCTTTGCCGGCCAGCGATTCGCGCCATCCGACGACGGCGCGGAATATCGCTACGAGCCGGCGCGGCTCGATATCCTGATGAAGGTCGAGACCCACAATCACCCGACCGCGATCTCGCCGTTCCCGGGCGCGGCCACCGGTTCCGGCGGCGAAATCCGCGACGAGGGCGCGACCGGCATCGGCTCGAAGCCCAAGGCCGGTTTATGCGGATTCTCGGTATCGAACCTGCGGATACCCGGTTTCGAGCAGCCCTGGGAACGCGATCACGGCAAACCCGAACGCATCGCGTCGGCGCTCGAGATCATGCTCGAGGGTCCGATCGGCGCGGCCTCGTTCAACAACGAGTTCGGCCGGCCCAATACCTGCGGCTATTTCCGTACCTACGAGCAGGATGTCGAATCGTCAGGCGAGCGCGAGCTGCGGGGCTATCACAAGCCGATCATGGTCGCCGGCGGCGTCGGCGCGATCCGCCGCGAGCACGTCGACAAGCGCGAGATTCCGCCGGGCGCCAACCTGATCGTGCTCGGCGGCCCGGCGATGCTGATCGGTCTCGGCGGCGGCGCGGCGTCGTCGATGGCCAGCGGCGAAAGCCACGAGAGCCTCGATTTCGCGTCGGTGCAGCGCGGCAACCCGGAAATTCAGCGACGCGCGCAGGAAGTCATCGACCGCTGCCATGCGCAGGGCGAGTGCAACCCGATTCTGTCGATCCACGACGTCGGCGCCGGCGGCCTGTCGAACGCGCTGCCCGAGCTGGTCAATGACGCCGGGCGCGGCGCCGAGCTCGACCTGCGACGCGTGCCGAACGACGAGCCGGGCATGTCGCCGATGGAGATCTGGTGCAACGAAAGCCAGGAGCGCTACGTGCTCGCCGTCGGCGACGACCGGCTCGACGATTTCCTCGCGCTGTGCGCGCGCGAGCGCTGCCCCTGCGCGGTGCTCGGCAAGGCCAGCGCCGAGCGACGGCTGATCGTCGAAGATCCGCACTTTGCCAACACGCCGGTCGACTTGCCGCTCGAGGTGCTGCTCGGCAAGCCGCCGAAGATGCACCGCGAGGCCTTACGCATCACGCCGCGGCGGCCCGCGCTCGATCTCGACGGCATCGATCCGGCGAGCGCATTGCGGCGCGTGCTGCGCCTGCCGGCGGTCGCCGACAAGACCTTCCTGATCAGCATCGGCGACCGTTCGGTCGGCGGGCTGGTCGCGCGCGACCAGATGGTCGGGCCGCGGCAGGTACCGGTGGCCGACGCGTCGATCACGCTGACCGATTTCGTCGGCTTCAGCGGCGAGGCGATGAGCATCGGCGAGCGCACGCCGCTGGCGCTGCTCGACGCGCCGGCCGCGGGCCGGGTCGCGATCGGCGAGGCCCTGACCAACCTCGCGTCGGCCGCGATCGGTGACCTGTCGCGGACCGTCCTGTCGGCCAACTGGATGGCCGCGGCCGGGCACCCGGGCGAGGATGCGCGCCTGTTCGACACCGTCGAGGCGGTCGCGCGCGAACTCTGTCCGGCGCTCGGCATTACGATCCCGGTCGGCAAGGATTCGCTGTCGATGCAGACCCGCTGGCAACAGGACGGCGACGAGCGCGTCATGACCGCGCCGCTGTCGCTGATCGTGTCGGCTTTCGCGCCGGTGGCCGACGTGCGCAAGGCGGCCACGCCGGTACTCGATGCCGATCCCGAATCGCTGCTCTTGTTGCTCGATTTCGGCGCCGGCAGGAATCGTCTCGGCGGCTCGGCGCTGGCCCAGGTCTACGCGCAGACCGGCGACGCCGGCCCCGATCTCGACGACGCGCCGCGTTTTCGCGCCGGTATCGAGTGCCTGCAGACGCTGCTGGCGCGCGACCTGGTCGTCGCCTGCCACGACCGCTCCGACGGCGGGCTCGCGGTAACGCTGTGCGAGATGGCCTTCGCCGGCGGTTGCGGCATCGACGCCGACCTGTCGAGCCTCGGCGGGAACGCGCTCGCCGCGCTGTTCGCCGAGGAACTCGGTATCGTCGTCCAGGTGCGCGCCACCGACCTGCCGACGGTCGACGCGGTCTTGCGTGACGCCGATCTCGAGGCTTGCTGCCATCGCATCGGCCGGCCGGCCGCCGCCGGCCGCCTGCGGATCGCGCACGCCGGCACGCCGCTGATCGACGAGGCGCTCGTCGATTTGCAACGCGCCTGGTCGGAGACGACCTGGCGCATGCAGGCGCTGCGCGACAATCCCGACTGCGCGCGCGAGGAATTCGAACTGATCCGGCCCGACGCGCCGCCGCGCCTGTTTTCGCGGCTCGGGTTCGATCCGCGCGAGGATGTTTGCGCGGCGCTCGTCGGCGGGGCGCGGCCACGGGTCGCGATCCTGCGCGAGCAGGGCGTCAATGGCCAGGTCGAGATGGCCGCCGCCTTCGAGCGCGCCGGCTTCGTCGCGGTCGACGTGCACATGAGCGACATCATCGCCGGCCGCGTCGAACTCGACGCGTTTCACGGAATCGCCGCCTGCGGTGGCTTTTCCTACGGCGACGTGCTCGGCGCCGGCGAGGGCTGGGCCAAATCGATTACCTACAATTCGCGCGCGCGCGATGCGTTCGCGGCGTTTTTCGCGCGCGCCGACAGCTTCGGTCTCGGCATCTGCAACGGTTGCCAGATGATGTCGAACCTGTACCGCATGATTCCGGGCGCGGCGCACTGGCCGCGTTTCGTGCGCAACCGCAGCGAGCAATTCGAGGCGCGCGTGGCGATGGTCGAGGTCCTCGATTCGCCGTCGATCCTGCTGGCCGGCATGCACGGCTCGATGCTGCCGATCGTGGTCGCCCACGGCGAGGGTCGCGTCGAGCCGCGCGAAGCCGACCCGGCGAGCCTGCTAGCCGAAGGCCTTGCCTGCCTGCGCTACGTCGACCCGCAGGGCTCGCCGACCGAAACCTACCCGCTCAACCCGAACGGTTCGGCGCTCGGGCTGACCGGTTTTTGCAGCGCAGACGGGCGTTTCACGATCATGATGCCGCACCCGGAGCGCATCTTCCGCAGCGTGCAGAACTCGTGGCGCGCGCCCGGCTGGGGCGAGGAAGGTCCGTGGCTGCGGCTGTTCCGCAACGCGCGGCGCTGGCTCGACCGGGCGTGAGCGCGCGATCGGGCCCCGACCAACGGTCGCGGCGCTGGCGGCCTGGCGAGCGGCCAGCTGAGGTCGCCGACTACCGGAACTTGTCCTGGTCGCGCCGGTCTAGCTAGCTATCGCAGGAGGGCAATACGGATGATCAAGATCAAAAAACGCTGGGAGCTGGGGGAATCGGAGGTCACGCCCGAACCGGTTTACCGGCGGCGACGGGATTTCATCAAGACCGGCGCGCTCGGCGCGGCGCTGCTGTTCGGCCCGGCGACCGGCGCGCTTGCGGCGCTCAGGATCGAGTCCTACAGGCCCAAAGCGATTTCGCTCGACGAGGAGCTGACCGCCGAGGAAGACGCGACCAGTTATAATAATTTCTACGAGTTCGGCACCGACAAGGAAGATCCGAAGCGCAACTCGAAGCGCTTCAGGACCGACGACTGGACGATCGAGGTCGGCGGCGAATGCGCCCGGCCCGGCACCTATTCCCTCGAAGATCTGGTCAAGCCGCACCCGATCGAGGAGCGCATTTACCGGCTGCGCTGCGTCGAGGCCTGGTCGATGGTGATCCCGTGGCTCGGCGTGCCGCTGGCGTCGATCCTGCAGGCCTTCGAGCCGACGTCGAAGGCGAAGTACGTGGCCTTCCGCACCCTCTACGATCCGGTGCGCATGCCGGGGCAGCAGCGCTCGGTGTTGCGCTGGCCGTACCGCGAGGGGCTGACGATCGCCGAGGCGATGCACCCGCTGACGTTGCTCGGCGTCGGCATGTACGGCAAGACCATGCCCAATCAGAATGGCGCACCGGTGCGGCTTGTGGTGCCGTGGAAGTACGGCTTCAAGAGCATTAAGTCGATCGTCGCGATCGA
>JAHEKJ010000074.1:0-9831 GCA_024638385.1 Gammaproteobacteria bacterium
TATAGCTCGCGACCTCGCCGTCGCCGAGCGACAGCAGGAATTCCCAGACCTTGACCTGGAACGCGGTGCCGCGCAGGTCGAGCGGCAAATCGGGCCGCGGCCGGCGGTTTTGCATATAGGCATCGAGCGCGGCGATCCAGCGGTCGAGGTCGGGCGACCCGGCGTCGTCGAAGGCGATGAGTTCGGCGTTCGGGAACTCGTCGCGCAACTCGGCGAGCAGCGGCGCGCAGTCGTCGCCGAGCTTGACGCTGCAGACGCCGCGGTCGGTCGCCGCCATCAGCAGTCGGCCCAGCGACGTTTCCCGGCACGCCCAGGTGACGCTCTCGCCGGCGCCGCCGGCGCGATAACTTTTCGGCGTCATGCCGATATTGTGCGCGCTCTTCTCGTACAGGCGACTGGTCGAGCCGTAGCCGACCGCATAGATCGCGTCGGTGATCTCGGCGCCGTCGCGCAGCAATGCCTTGAACTTTTCGCTGCGCGCGGCCTGCTGCAGTTTTTTCGGGCTGACGCCGAAGATCGACTTGAACACGCGCTGCATGCGCGACGGCGACAGGTGGACGCGCGCGGCGAGCTTGTCGAGAGTCAGGGTTTCTTCGGCATTGGCGGCGATGTAGCGCGCGAGTTCGACGTATTTTTGCAGGTGTTTGTCGTTACCGGTATTCATGGCGTGCATGATACTCCGCTTGGTCTCGAATTCGCCGCCGATCTTAGCGCGCTAGCCGCCCGCGGACTCTCCGATTATTGCCGACTTCGTCGCCGCCGCGAGGCGCATTCGCGCCGCGCAATCGATTGCTCGTCGGAAGCAAAATAGTTAACTAATCCGGAGTTTCCGCTCGACTATACTCCAAAGGTGCGAAGCGTCCATCGAACGGAGGCCGACATGCTCGACACCATCGCATTAGGGATATTGCTCTTCGCCGGCCTGTTGCTGATTTACGGCCTGGTTGCACTCGTCGAAATCCCCTACCGAATCGCCCGCGAGCGCAATCATCCGCACCAGGATGCGATCCGTTGCGCCGGCTGGATCAGCCTGTTTGCGCTGCATTTGCCGTGGCCCTTGTTGTGGGTCTGGTCGATGCTCTATCGTCACGGCGACAACCGGATACCGGTTCTGACGCACCAGCTCGACCTGCCGGGACAGGCGGAAAATACCGACATGAGCCTGCCGCGAGCCGAACCGGACCCCGACCCGGGGACCGCATTCAAGTCGCGCCTCGAATTACTCGAGAAACGTATCAAACGCATCGAATACGCGATCGATGCGGCGGTCGAGGAAGTCCAGCACGAACGAAAGGTGTCACCATGAACGCGCTGCTGGTTTTGACCTGGCTCGCGCTGTGCGTGTTGTTGTTCCTGATCTGCCGGGTACCATTCAATCGCTGGACTGCAACGGCCGCCACGCTTGGCGGCATCCTGCTGACGGCCGGTCCGATCATCGCGATGAATCATTATCATCCCTATTCCAGCATGGTACGCCCGCAGCTCAGCATCCTGCCGATCACGGCGCCGGTCGCCGGCGCGGTGATCGAGGTCGCGGTCGAGGAAAACCAGACGGTGCGTCGTGGTGAACTGTTGTTTCGCGTCGATCCCGAACCCCTGCAACTGGAAGTGCGGGCGTTCGAGGCGCGCGTCGAGCAGGCGCAATCGGCGTTGCAACTGGCTCCCGCCGGCGCCGCACGCGACCTCGCGCAAGCACGGCTGGCCGAGCTGCAGGCCGGGCTCTCGAAGGCGCTTTACCGGCTCGGGCAAACGAGCGTGCGCGCACCGGCCGACGGTCGAATCGCCGACCTCGGCATCGCCTCGGAGCAGGTTCTCGGCGCGACCCCGACCGACCCGGCGATGCGGCTGGTCGGCACCGATCCGACCCGCGTCGTCGCCTGGTTACGACAAAACCAGCTGACCCGCATCGATCCCGGGGCGCCGGCCGAGATCGCCTTCGATACGATCCCCGGGCGCATCTTTAGCGCCGAGGTCGTTTACGTCTCGCCGACGCCGGCTGCCTCGGCCGATTCCGCGCAGGCCGCGGTGCAGTTGCGGATCACCGATCCCGGCTTCGATCCGCTGGCGCCGATCGGCACCGCGCAGGTCGCGATTTACGGTACCGGGCTGCCCGAGATCGCGTTGCTGCGCAAGCTGTTGCTGCGGATGTCCGCCTGGATCGACTACGTCTATCCGTACGCCTAGCGTTCCGCCGCGAGGCCGATGCCGCGGCCGTCGGGTTACAGACGGTCGAAGATGATCGAGCCGCCGTTGCGGCCGGGCTCTTCCTGCTTGTAATAAGCCTTGACCGAACCGTTCTCGCGAATTTCGAGATAGACCTGGACTGACAGACCGGAACTGAAAAATGCCGGTATCGCCGGCGACAGGGTATCGGATCTGGCGCTGCCGTCGGGATGGGTCCAGCTCAGATCGAGACCCTGCTGCGGATATCTTCGCTTGCCGAACCGATCCTCGCAGATCGCGTTGGCATTGACACGCTCGCAGTCCAGCGCCCTGGAGGAGCCGTTGACGCGCAGGCTGACGTCCCGGATCGGACCGCCAGACAGGTTGATCACCTCGACGTAGTTGAAATAATAATTGGGGTTGTAACCGTAGCTGCCCGCGCAGCCGGCGAGGGACGCCGCGGCAACAATTGCTAACAGGCCTTTCATGATCACTCCTTTGCGTGGTTTATAACCTGATTACGTTTGACCCGCGAGCGTGGATTAGGTTTTTCCCGACTGCGCCGTGGCAGCCGATAAAATCGCGATTAGCGCGTCCATCTGCGGTAGGATGCGGCCTGTGCCCCTGTCAAGTCCCGGCGACGATGTCCCGAAACCGATCGATTCCCAGTCCGGCCGCGACGTTGCTGTTCACGCTCGTATTCGCGTCGCCGCTCGTCGCCGACGAGCATGATGCGGCGGAGACCGTCGATGCCCCCGACTCGCTCGTCATCGACCGGCTCGAGCGCGAGCGCGAAGTGCAGGACAACCGCTCGGTGCTGCTCGCGCACAAGCGCAACTACGTGCTGCCGCTGGCTTACGCGAACAGACCGAACGACGACATCTTCGAAGCCGGCAGCAGCGACTTCGGCGAAGACCTCGACAATCTCGAAATCCAGTTTCAGTTGAGCCTCAAATCCGCGGTCGCCGAATCCCTGTTCACCGAGCAGGACGCGTTGTTCGTCGGTTTCACGGTCAAGTCGTTCTGGCAAGCCTACAATTCCGATATCTCGGCGCCGTTTCGCGAAACCAACTACGAACCGGAGCTGTTCTGGGTCACGCCGGTGCCGTGGCAAATTCTCGGCGGTGACGCGACGCTGTTCGCGCTCGGCCTGTCGCACCAGTCGAATGGCCGCAGCCAGCAGTTTTCGCGCAGCTGGAACCGGCTCTACGGCAGCATCATCTGGGAGCGCTGGCGCTTCGTCTTCCGGTTCAAGGCCTGGTACCGGATCCCCGAGGACGAAAAGGACGACCCGCTCGACGCCGACGGCGACGATAATCCGGACATCGAGGACTTCCTGGGCAACTTCGAGTTCAACGTCATCTACCGCGAGTACGATCACGAGGTTTCCGTGCTGCTGCGCAACAACCTCGACAGCGACGACAACCGCGGCGCGCTGCAGATCGACTGGACGTTCCCGCTCAAGCGGCGCTTTCGCGGCTACGTGCAATTCTTCAATGGTTACGGCGAAAGCCTGATCGACTACGATGCGTCGATCACGCGCCTCGGCGTCGGCATCTTGCTGTCCGACCTGCTGTAGCGCGCCGACCGGGCTAGTCGATCGCGACGCCGGCGTCGCCGAGCAGGCGGCGCGCGAACTCGATCGGAATGCCGAAATTCGATCCGCCGTATTGCGGAATAATCGCGGTATTGACCGCGATCACCCGGCCGTCGTAATCGAGCACCGGCCCGCCACTGCCGCCGTGGGTCGTGTCGGCGTCGTAGACCAGGGTCACGGCGCTGCGCTGGGCGACGATGCCGCGGCTCGCAAGCGGGCGAATGAAGCCGGCCTCGGCGAGGCGCTCGGCGACTCGCCAGGCGTCGTACTCGCCCTCTCGCTCGAGTTCGGCGACGAAAGCCTCGCCCGACTGCGCCAGCATCGCGACCATCCCGGTCGGATAACCCATGACGATGACCTCGTCGCCCGGCGCCGGCAGCGCCGCGGCGAGGCGCAGAAACGGCAACGGCCGCTCGATGCCGGCGGCCTGCAGCACGGCGAGATCGGTTTCGTCGCCGACGCCGAGCAACTCGAGGCCGAAGGACGCGGCCTGCCCCGGCAGGTAGCCGATGAACCTGAGCAGCTCGGGTTCCATGCCGCGCGACCGCATCGCGTCGAGGCTCGAATCGTCTTCCCAGGGTTGCGCGACGTGGCGATTGGTGAGCAGCACCCCGGCCGCGTTGACCGCGAAGGCGGTGCCGGTGAATTCGATTTCGGCGACGTCGCCATCGCCGTCGAGCGTCAGCAGCGGCTGGCCGCGCAGCGAAAACAGCGGCCGGCCGTCGGCGCCGGTCTGGTAGCGCAGCAGGCGTTTCGACTCGACGTCGCGAAACCCCCACCCGCCCTGCAGGAAGACGACCGCGCGGGTCGCCCCGGCGATGATGCGGCTGGCCGCGGCCGAGCGCTGCTCGAGCTGTTCGAGCCGCTCGGCTGCGGCGCGCAGCGAATGCCGCAGTTCGAGGCGCAATTGGTTGAGGTCGGCCGGACTGAGCGCCTCCTCGCTGGTGCGCGTCAATCGGCGCGCGAATTCGTCGAGCACCTGGCCGCGGGTCTCGGCCTGCGCGCGGAACTCGAGGGCGGCCTGTTGCTGTTGCCAGACGAGAATGCCGAGGACCGCGAGCGCGGCGATGACGAAGAGGCGAAACGCGAGCGTCGTGCGCAGCATGAAATCGGCGAGCAGGTTGCGCGTCGCTCGATTGAGGCGAGCGATGCGGCCCTTGCGGCTCGCGCGGGTGTAATCGATCGCGTCGTCGAGCATGTCGCCGAGCGAGCGCCGCAGGCGATCGCCCTGATGGTGCAGGCGAAACCGGGTTAGCGGACCGAGGTCGCCGAACTCGATCAGATCACGCGGCGCGAGGCGCGCGTCCGCGACGCGCTTGCCGTTGACGAACAGCGGGTGTTCGCCGAGCGCCTCGATCTCCCAGGCGTCGTCCGCACGGTGCAGGCGCGCGACCGCGCCCGCCGCGGCGCCGTCGGCCGCGGCGACGCGCAGCCGGTTTTCCCGGTCGAGCGACAAATCGAGGCTCGCGCCGTCGAGCCAGCAAATCGTGCCGCGCTCGGCGCCGGTCAGGATATCGAGCGTCGCGGTTGCGCCCTGTGCCGTTGCGCCCATGGTTTCCCTAAGCCCGGCCGCGGCGGCTATTCGCTGACCGGCCAGACCGCGTCGGTCATCCACATGCCCGCGTAGACGCCGTCGCGCTGCCGGCTAAGGCGAAACGCAAACCCGTATTCACTGCCGTCCGCGTCCGTCAGAACGACGATCTGGTAAGCGTTGTCGCCAACGTAGACGACTTCGCTGAATTCGCTGGTCACGTGGTCGACCATCACGCCGTACGGAAAACTCCTGACCATTCGAGTGAAGCGATCGAGCGGTCCGGTGTTGCGCCGGTTGGCCGGCGACGCGAAGCCGAAGGTCGTCGCGATGCCGGCGTCGGCGAACGGAAAGTCGTTGTTGGCGAGCGCGTGAATGACGATTCGTACGACGTCCTGCGGTTCGAGTTCGGGCGACGGTTTCGGCAGTTCGACCGTCGTGTCGGGCGCGTCGCCGAGCGCCGCGCCGGCGGGCGGCGCGAGCGGGCAGGTCGTGACGGCGGCCGCGAGCAGCAAGGTTTTATAACCGGCCATGAGCGTGGGCTTTATCAATGGTATGGGCCGCCGTTGCGAAACATCCGGGCTAGCATACCCGTTCTCGCGTGCGATATCAGTAAGCGCTATACTGGCGCGCATGAGAGGCATTCTCGCCGCGCTCCTGCTGCTGCCGCTGGCCGCCAGGGCCGCCGACATCGGCCAGCAGACGATCATCTCCTGTATCAGCGATCAATCCAGCCTGCAGGCGCGCCACAAGCACTACGACGCGCAAAAGGGTTCCGACAAGGCGCGATCGATGTTCTCGGAGATGCTGATCGCGGAAAACTTCGGCGACAGCAAGTCCAAGATCAAGTTCGTCTGGATCCCCCGCAGCGACCGGGGTCCCAAAATCCGGATCGAGACTACCGAAAAGGCGCACGCGCTGATCAACGTCCGCTCGAAGACTCGCAGCAGCGCGATCGCGGTGACCTCGGCGTCGAACCCGTTTTCGATCGAGAGCTGGACCTTCGTCTTCAACTTCGAGGTCGAGACGATGATCGCGACGCGCGTGCAGAGCAACCTCGGCGGCATCAAGGGCGAGGTCATTACCTACGATTGCAGCTTCGATCCGCTCGACGTCGAGTCGTCCGATCCGGAAAATCCGCTGTCCTGACCGCGCATTTCCTGCAACCTGTTTCACAGTTTTGGCCAATAACCCCTTGAAAATGCTGCGATGGTTGATTTTGCCAGCGATGAGGGCTAAGGTTGGCGCTTAGCCATAGGTGCCGGGCACTCTACACTAAGAAAACAACCCGGCAGATAAAGACACGATCGAGAGTCCACAAAAAGCAAGCCGAGAAATAAACCCCATGTCAAATGATGATCATCTGGTTCGATTCGTCGACATCCAGAAGAGTTACGACGGCATATCGCTGGTCGTAAAAAACCTCAATCTCGACGTCACCCGGGGCGAGTTCCTGACCATGCTCGGGCCGTCGGGCTCGGGCAAGACCACCTGCCTGATGATGCTCGCCGGCTTCGAGCCGGCGACCCACGGCGAGATCTACCTGAAGGAAAGGCCGATCAACCGGGTGCCGCCGCACAAGCGCGGCATCGGCATGGTGTTCCAGAACTACGCGCTGTTTCCGCACATGACCGTGGGCGAGAACCTCGCCTTCCCGCTCGAGGTGCGCGGCATGGACAAGTCCGAACGCGAAGACCGGGTCAAACGCGCGCTCGACATGGTGCAACTCGGCAAGTTCGGGGATCGCCGCCCGGCGCAGCTTTCCGGCGGCCAGCAGCAGCGCGTCGCGGTCGCACGCGCGCTCGTATTCGACCCGGACCTGGTGCTGATGGACGAGCCGCTCGGCGCGCTCGACAAGAACCTGCGCGAACAGATGCAGTACGAAATCAAGCACATTCACGAAAACCTCGGCCTGACCGTGGTGTATGTGACCCACGACCAGAGCGAGGCGCTGACGATGTCGAATCGCATCGCGGTGTTCGACGACGGCATCATCCAGCAGTGCGATCCGCCCGAAGTGCTCTACGAGAAGCCGCTCAACGCCTTCGTCGCCAATTTTATCGGCGAGAACAACCGCCTGATCGGCAAGGTCGTCGAGGACAACGGCGATACCGTCAAGGTCGACATCGACGACGACGAGGGCACCGTGGTCGCGAAAAAGGTCAACGTCGAGGGCGTCGGCGTGCGTTCGACCCTGTCGCTGCGGCCGGAGCGGGTAACCGTCAATCCCGAGCCGGGCTCCCTGCCGAACATTTTTTCCGGTCGCGCCGAGGAACTGATTTATCTCGGCGACCACATCCGCACCCGTTTCACGGTCTGCGGCCACGACGACTTCATCGTCAAGATTCCAAACTCAGCCCAGCACGCTCACCTCAAGGAAGGTGACACCGTGAATATCGGCTGGAATGCGGAAGACTGCCGGGCGTTGGACCCGTCCGATTAACCGCGCAGTTTCATAAGTAGCAAGAAGTAAACCGAAGAGGAGAAACTTTTCATGAAATCAACCCTGAAACTAACCCTGCTGGCTTCCGTGGTCGCGGTTACCACCGCCGCCCAGGCCGAGGTAAACATCGTCTCCTGGGGCGGTGCTTACACGGCCTCGCAGCAGAAAGCCTACGCGGATACCTACAAGAATCCGAAGAGCATCAACTTCGTCAACTACAACGGTGGCCTCGGCGAGGTACGCACGCAGGTCGAGTCCGGCAACGTAACCTGGGACATCGTCGACGTGCTGCCCGACCAGGCGCGCACCGGTTGCGATGAAGGCCTGTTCGAAGAGCTCGACCGCAGCATGTTCAAGCCCGCGCCCGACGGCACGCCGATGGACGACGACATCATGGTCCAGGTGCCGAACGATTGCGTCGTACCGCAGATCTTCTGGTCCTACGTACCGTTCTACGAGGCAGGCACCTTCAAGGGCGAGCAGCCGACGACGATTGCCGATTTCTTCAACGTCAAGAAGTTTCCCGGCAAGCGCGGCATCCACACCTGGCCGAACGCGCTGATCGAGATGGCGCTGGCCGCCGATGGCGTTGCGATCAAGGACATCTACAAGGTCATGAGCACCGACGAGGGAATCGATCGCGCGTTCAGAGTCCTCGACAAGATCAAGGATCACTCGGTGTTCTGGTCGTCCGGCGCGAAGCCGCTGGAACTGGTCAAGTCCGGCGAGACATCGATGGCGATCGCCTACAACGGCCGGATCGGCGCCGCGGTGCTGTCCGAGGGCGAAAAGTTCGTCACCGTCTGGGACGGCCAGGTCCTCGAAGAGGAATGGCTGGTGCTGATGCAGGGCGCGCCGAACCGCAAGGAAGCTATCGACTTCCTGATTCACGCCTCGACCACCCAGTCGCAAGCCGAGCAGGCCAAGTACATCAACTATGGCCCGATGCGGACTTCGGCCTTCGAAATCATCAAGGCCGGCGAGCCGTGGTTCCATAATGGCAAGGAAATCATGGAGCACATGCCGAATCGTCCGGAGGTCATGAAGCGTTCGATCGTCGCCAACCCCGAGTGGTGGGCCGATTACGGTGATTCGGTCACCGAGCGTTACACCGCCTGGATGGGTCAGTAAACCGTCACCAGGGACAGGCGCGAACGCGCCTGTCCCTGGAATTGAAGATCGGGGGGAAATCATGAGCACCGCGCCCGCAGCCGTCGAAGGCGAACTGTTAACCGCCGACGGGGTACCGCTCAGGGAGAGCCTGCAAAAATCGCTGCGCCAGGCGCGCCTGCGCGCGATCCTGCTGGTGACGCCGCCGTTGGCGTTCCTGGTCTTCGTTTTCGTCATACCGATCGGCAACATGCTGACGCGCAGCGTCGACGACACGCTGATCAACGAAATCCTGCCGAATACTTTCGAAGCCTTCGAGGCCTGGGACAAGCAGAGCGATCCGCCCGAGGCGCTGTTCGAGGCTTTCTTCACCGACCTCAAGAATGCCGAAAGAATCGAAATCGGCAAGGCCAGCGTGCGCATGAACTACGCCGAGCCGGGCTGGCGCAGCCTGGTCAAGCGCACCGCGCGCCGGATCAAGCGCATCGAACCGCCTTACAAGGAAGCGTTCCTCGAGATCGACGACCGCTGGGGCGATCGCGAATTCTGGCTCTCGCTCGGCATCATGAAGGACAAGGTCACCTTCGGTTACTACCTGAACGCGGTCGACCTCGATTACGACTTCGACAAGAACATCATTCGCCAGGACGAGGAGCGCCGGGTCTACAATTTATTGTGGTGGCGCACGATCCTGGTCAGTTTCATCGTCACGATCGCGTGCCTGGTGCTCGCCTACCCGGTTTCGTACCTGCTCGCGACGCTGCCGATGCGAATTTCCAACCTGCTGATGATTTGCGTACTGATGCCGTTCTGGACGTCGCTGCTGGTGCGGATCGTCGCGTGGATGATCATGTTGCAGCAAAACGGCGTGGTCAACGACACGCTGGTCTGGGCCGGCATTCTCGCCGACGACAACCGGCTGGCGATGATGTACAACTTCAACGGCACGGTCATCGTCATGACGCAGATCCTGCTGCCGTTCATGAT
>JAHEKJ010000074.1:9931-19284 GCA_024638385.1 Gammaproteobacteria bacterium
ATCATCCTGGCGCACACGGTGCTCGGTCTGCCGTTCGTCGTGATCACCGTGACCTCGACGCTGGTCGGTTTCGACCGGGGCCTGATGCGCGCGGCCGCGAACCTCGGCGGCAAGCCGGCGTACAACTTCTTCAAGGTGCAGATGCCGCTGATCGCGCCGGGCATGATCTCGGGCGCGCTGTTCGCGTTCATCACGTCGTTCGACGAAATCGTCATCATCCTGTTCATCGGTGGCCCCGACCAGCACACGCTGCCGCGGCAGATGTGGTCCGGCATCCGCCAGGAGATCAGCCCGACGATACTCGCGGCGGCAACGATCCTGGTGCTGTTTTCGGTCGTGCTGCTGACGACGCTCGAGCTGCTGCGCCGGCGCAGCGAGCGGCTGCGGGGGATTACGCCGCACTGATGCAGGCCGGCGACAGGGTCTACTACCTGTACACCGGCAAACTCGGCACCGAGATCAAGTTCGCCGCGGTCGTGCTCGACGTCGGAACCGACGGCGTGCTGATCCGCGTCGGCCGCTACGATGTCGACACGAAAGACGTTACGACCTTCGACTCGATCGTCGAGGCCGATAGCCTCGAACCACGCTCGGTGCCCTGCGCCTTCGAAGACGCGTTGGCGGGTCCGGCGTGATCACGACCCTCAACGCGATCACGCCGATCTTCCTGATCATCCTGACCGGTTACGTGCTGTTTCGTTTTCGCGTCGTCAATGAGTCGGTCTGGTCGGCGATCGAGCATATCTGCTTCTACCTGCTGCTGCCGTTTCTGATTATTCGCACGCTGTCGCGGGCAAATCTCGGCGGCTTGCCGGTATTCGATTTCATGACCGTGCTGGTGGTCGCGATTCTCGGCATGGGGGCGCTGCTGATTTTCATCCAGGCCTTCATTTCGCGCCGCTACCCGGAGAGCGGGCCGAGTTTCAGCAGCGTGTTCCAGGGCGCGACACGCTTCCACGGTTTCGTCGCGATCGCGGTGATCGGACCGCTCTACGGCGACGAGGGCGTCGCGCTGGCGGCTTTGGCGCTGGCGATCATGGTGCCGATGCTGAACGTGATCTCGGTCATCGTGCTGTCGATCTACGGCCGCAGCGACAGCGAGGTCGAGTTCGCCGCGGTCGCGAAGCGCGTGCTGGCAAACCCGCTGATCATCGCCTGCGGCGTCGGCGTGCTGTTCAACTTCACCGGCGTGCCCGAGATCCTGTTTCAGACGATCGACATCATCGGCGCCGGCGGCCTCGGCCTCGCGCTGCTGACGGTCGGCGGCGGCATGCGCATGGGCGCGGCCGCGCAGCATAAGTTATTGCTCGCGATCGGCGTGCTGACCCGGCTGCTCGGCATGCCGGCGATCGTCATCGGCATGTCGTTCCTGCTCGGGCTGGAAGGCTTGCCGCGCACGGTCGCGATCATCGCCGGCGCGGTGCCGACCGCGGCGTCGGCCTACGTGATGGCGCGCAAGATGGGCGGCGACGCCGAGTTGATGTCGAGCATCGTGACCTTCCAGGTCATCGTCGCGTTCTTCACCCTGCCCCTGTTCATCTACATCGCCGACCACCTATGAGTCCTCGTGTTTCGACCCGCGACCTGGCGGGCATTGCCACGATTTCCCTAGACCCTTGTGAATTCGAACCGGAAATCGACAGCAGCGCCGGTGAAATTCGGTGTCCATGCGGGCCGAATGGGAAATTTCCGAGAGGAATCGAGTTGGTCTCGGGTGACCAGGGTAGTCGAAATATTCGCGAATACAGCGCTTCCTGACTGGCCCCTGATATTTTGGCGCACGGAAAGCGGGCGCCTGGAAATTTGTCGAAAGCGGCAGGAACCGGCCCGACCAGAGGCGCCGGCACCGGGAAACAAGATGTCAGGCCCGCGCACGCGGGAAACCTGTAGCGTTCGGTCATGACAAGGCTCCGACAGGCCGGACGGCGGCTTTCACGGGGACTACGATCAAATGAAGACTAAAAAAAGGGGGCTACTTGTCGTTTCAATTGCGCGGAGTTCAGCGGTATTTTCCTGTTCGGGAGCTTGTCTCCGCAACGGACCCGGAATATTTATTTGGGAAATAATCCCCAAATACATCGTTTCGCATTATAATGTACGCCCTTTTAAATCCGTTGCCTGAACTTGTCAGGACATCGATGTAGAGAGTAACAATCGTGAATAAAAGACTTTTCTCCGCGCTGCTTTGCACCGCAACCCTCCTGCTGGCCTCCTGCGGCGGCGGCGGCGGCGACGACGACACCCAGGCCGCGGGTGGTACCGGGTCGGTCGGCATTCTGCTCACCGACGGCCCGACGGCCGAATTCGATGTCATCAATATCACCCTGCGCAAGATTCAGCTGCTGTCCGACGACGGGCCGGTAACCCTGTTCAGCGGTCCGAAAACCATCGACCTGTTGAAGCTGCGCAGTCATTCCGAGCTGTTCGCACTGACCACCGACGTGGCCAGCGGCAAGTTCGAGAAAATCCGCTTGCTGGTCGACAGAATCGAGCTGATAAAGCTGAAGGCCGATGGCAATATCCTCGAGTCGCACGACGTAAAGCTGTCGGGAAACGGCAAGATCGACCTGAACCCGCGGGGGCCGTTTTACGTCACCGCGGACGAGACGTTGCTGGTGCAGATCGACATCGATGCGGAAAAGTCGCTGAAGATCCACGAATCGGGTAATGGCAAGTGGCATTTTCGCCCGGTCATTTTCGTCGACATAATCATCGGCGATCGGCTGGACAACCGCCTGGTGCGTCTCAGCGGCGAGGCGGCCGAAGTCGAACCCGATGAGGGGACGTTTGAATTATGCGGCACGCGGGTCAATCGCGGCTGGGACGGTTGTATCGAAGTCGACGCGGAGCAAAGTTCGATATTCGGCACGGATGGCGAGCTGATGCTGGGTAACATCTCCGATGGCGACGCGCTGACCGTGATCGGCTTTCTGCGCCCGCACGGCGGGTCGCCGCGCATCGCGCGCCACGATGATGACGACGATGACGACGATGACGACGATGATGATCGCCACGGGCACGACGACGATTACGAGCACCACGACCTGTTGATGGAGGCCGTGGTCATCGAAGTGGGCCCCCCGGGCAGTTTTATCACGCTCAACGGCATCGCCCGCTCGGCTCCCACCGACGCGTTGCCGGAGTTTGATTTCGAAATCGATTTGGGCCAGGGGTTTGTGGAAGGCCAGCATATTGACGTGAAACTAATGGAGGGTACGCGGATTTTTTCACGCAAGGGCGAAGAACTTGATCTCAGCGCCGTTGCAGTGGATGCAGAGGCAACCGTCGACGGCGTACTAATGCTCTCCAACACGGTGCCCGATGCCTTAAATGCAGCGCTGGTCGTACTCGACGCCTCCGCCACCACGCAGCTGACCGGCGAATTCAAGATGCTGCAGGCGACAACGCTGACGCTGTTTACCGACGGCGGCGACCGCTGTGTCGCGTTCGACGAAGATACCGATGTATTCAGGGTCACGCTGCTTGACGACGGCACCCTGGCCGCCAGGATCGATGTTACCGACCTCGAGAGCGATCAAGAGATCGACGTTTTTGGCGTCGCGGACCCGGGCGGTTGCTTCGACGCACACAGCATTATCGTCGTCGTCGACCATTCCAGCTCCTGAGAAAAGGCATTAACGGAGACGCATCTATTTTCTTCGAGATCAGGAAAATAGATGCGTCCCCCAGTTCTTCTATACCTCCCCTGTTCCCATGTTGTGACTGCCCTGAAATCGGACGCTCAGGAAAAAAATGAGCGGCAGAAGACGACCGAAATAAGACGCTCGCCGCGGGCGAGATCTTATTCATTTCATTTATATTGTCTTGAAACGTATAAAAAGAAACGATCGTCGGCGATTACCAGATGAGTATCATGGTCTTTGAAATTACTGCACAAAATAGAGGGTTATATGGCTTATTCATATGCGTGCGCAGATTGCGAGGGTATGGAAGCCTGCCCTGGGAAAATCATCGCTGAGACAGAAGATGAGGTATGGAAGCTCATGGAATTACACGCGAAGATTGCACACGACGAGGATGCCAAAGGATGGGATGACGAAACACGTGCTTATTTGAATTCGCTGATCAAGGCTGTCTAATTAATCGGCTTATACCGAGCCAAATTCACAAGCGCATTTGGTCTTCCCTGACATTGAGAGTGAATTCATGACAGATTTCGCTCATCCAGATGTGCTCGTCGAGACAACGTGGGTAGCAGACCATATCGACGATCCGAACGTGCGCCTGATAGAGGCAGCCTACGACGCCGAAAATTACGTCTCAGGACACATACCCGGTGCATTGCCCTGGACGTGGAAGGAAGACTTCCAACACCCCCTCTACAAAGATGTGCCCGACAAAGAAGGGTGGGAGTCGCTTCTCGCAGGTTCGGGTATCAGTAACGACACAACTGTTGTTGTCTACGGCGCTCCCAGCAAATATTACGCCACCTACGCCATTTGGCTTCTGACAGTATTCGGTCATCAAAACGTACGCCTTATGAACGGTGGAATCGAAAAGTGGACAGCCGAAAACCGTCCCGTGACCACTGAAGTGCCTGCCGTGACATCAAAGGCATATCAGGCGCAAGAACCCGATTGGACTATACGGGCTTTGCGTGATCTGGTGCATGAGTCGATTGACGATTCAAGCCGAATCCTCCTGGACGTTCGAGACCGAGACGAGTATCGCGGGGAAATAAATACAACCTGGAAACTGCCTGAAGATGGAGGGCAACGCTGGGGTCGCATTCCAAGTGCAGTGAACATTACCTGGAGTGTGGTTCTGCAGGATGATGGGACTTTCAAACCCGTCGAAGTGCTGCAGGAAGTTTATTCCAGCCAAGGTGTAACCGCAGAAAAAGAAGTGATCCCTTATTGCGTCATTGGGGGGCGGTCGAGTCATTCATGGTTCGTTTTGAAGTACCTGTTGGGCTACCCTCGAGTACGGCTTTATGACGGCTCCTGGCTGGAGTGGGGAAGCTTGATTGGAATGCCCATTGATAAGTAAAAACCGGGCCTTCTCGGCTATACAATGGGGCCCGCTTCTGGCCGAAATACGAAGCTGAATTAAAGCATTTCAGGGTCCGCTAAAGAGAAATTATCTCCTCACAGCGTAACAATAGGTTTATTTAACTGACACAGTTCGGATCGTATATCTAGCTAGTTGGTTTGGGTCTGTCCTCGATTAATTTCTTTATCTATTCCTTAAGCTTGATAAGCAGCCTACCGTCTCTCACCTCGACCTTCTCCACCCCCTCGCTAATGGCCTGCCAAAAGCCGCCAGCGTTGCCGAATTCCTGCACGAGATCGACATTTTTCATGTTGCCCAGCCAGGCATTGGGTAACGGCAAACCCCAGACGCTTATGCCCATTAGTGTAGCGCTCGGCCTGCTTCCGACTAGGCGTAGCTCCATACCGCCAGTGACCTTGATCGTCTGACCTCCGAAGACTGGAAAATCCGGATCAACATCAACAAGCAGTTTGGCACTGACCAGGTTATCGGAGAGATCGATGGCCAGTTTGTTGGCGAGATCCGTGTTTTTGGCTAACAAGGCATTGAGTTCTCGTTCACTGAATTCAACCTGACGGCTGGCACCTTCTTCACTATAGGCTTCGGGTTCAATTGCCTCCTCTTCATTTGACCGCGAGCTTCCGCCGAGCAACTTAATTTTTCGATCCAGGGCTTGCTGTTGCTCCTGGTTAAGCACTACCGGCTTGAACTCAGTTGGGAAAAGCCAGGTGGTCACGGCCCAATAACCGACAGCCAGCGTAACTGCCATGGTAATCACAATGATGCCAAAGGTTCGCCAGCCATTATGTTGCTGCCGAACGGGAGGGGGGTTAGTCGAAGTGTCCGCGGAAAGTTGCTCAGTAGCCATATATCTGGATTGTTCCTAAGAGTCTAATACTAGACTCCTAAGATTACTTTTAGTTAACAGGTCGATTAAATAACCGGAATATAACACGCGACATTGTGATTAATACTCGCGCAGTAGAGTAATTAACAAATAGTTACGTTAAGAGAAGAGTTTTTGAATTTGAGTTGTGTGAGGGTCCCTTCGTGGCCGTTCCTGGCCCCTGGAGTATTTAATTCGGGCGTCCGCTGATGAGAAACCGGTCGCTCCATGGGTAAGGATTCACCTGTGCCCGCCATCCAATGGCAAGTTCCAGGTCATTCTTGCGCAGAGCGACGATTGCAAGTGTTCAGAGATACCGTCTAATTGTTGCGCCGGGCAGTTATTAATTATCGCGGGGGGATCAGGACGAAATTGCCGAAGTGTTTTTTCTCGAGGAATTCCCGCTGCGCGTCGGCGATGTCGGCGAGGGCGAAGGTTTTCGCGAGCAGCGGGCGGATCTCGCCGCGCTCGATGTAACCGACGAGATTCGGGAATACCGCTTCGTCCCACGCGGTGCAGCCGATCAGGTTCAGGTCCTTCAGATAGAAATCGCGCATGTCGAGCGTCACCATCGGCCCGGCAATGGCGCCGGACGAAGCGTAGCGCCCGCCGCGTCCGAGCAGCTTGAGCAGCGACCCGAAGCCGTCTCCGGCGACGTTGTCGATGACCGCGTCGAACTTGTTTTCGCCGAGTTCGGCCAGCAGGTCGGCGCCGCGTTCGATGACCTCGACACCGAGTGTGCGCACCGCATCGATCTTGGAGCGGCCCGCGATCGCGATGACCTCGGCGCCGCGCCGCTTCGCCAGTTGCACGACCGCCGAGCCGACGCCGCCCGACGCGCCGGGCACGAGCACCCGGTCTCCGTCGCCGACGGCGGCGCGATGGACCATGTTCTCGGCGGTGCCGTAGGCGCACGGAATGGTCGCGAGCTCGGCGTCGCTCCACTCGCAGTCGACGGCAAAGACTTCGCTCGCCGGCACCCGGACGTACTGTGCGAAAGCACCGTCGAAGTCCGACGCCATCCAGATATTGTCGAGCGAATCGAAGCCGCGCACGCGCATGCACGCGCGCACCAGCACCCGTTCGCCGAGTCGCGCCGGGTCAACACCGGCCCCCGCCGCGACGACCTCGCCGCAACAGTCGGTGCCCTGGATCAGCGGAAACGGCGTGCGCTCGTTCCAGCCGCCGTCGGCGAGATCGACGTCGCCGCGTTCGCTGGCGGCGAATTCGTCGGTGCCGCCGGTGACCGACGACGAATACCAGCCCAGCCGTGTGTTGATCTCGGTATTGTTGACGCCGGCGGCCAGCACCTTGATCGACACCTCGCCGGCACGCGGCTCGGGCACGGGTACGTCGCGGAAATCGAGCCTGTCGTAGTCGCCGTTGCCGGTGGTCACCACCGCTTTCATTGTCGCCTGCCCCGGGTGAAATTCGAAGCGGGCAGGATCATTATCGAACAGGTAGCTCAGGTCGCTCATGAATTGCTATCGTCTGCAGCGTCCCGAATCCGGCCGTTCCCGTCGAGATCCCGGATATTCGCTGCGCGAATTCCGGGATGCGCGTCCTTACGGACGCGCACTTCGTAACCCGGCGCCTCGGGCTCGTCGTCGACCATCTCGGGAGGGAACCCGGGCGCGAGAATCTCGACCCCGGCGCGTTCCTCGAGACGCCTGATGATATTCGGCGACAGTTCGCGCGGCCCGTAGCGCTGTTGCCCTTCCTCGAAAATCTTCACCAGCAAGGGCGCGAGTTCGAGTTCGAGTCCGGCACGTTCGGCGACTTCGTGGAACAGGCCGATATCCTTGCACACGAGGTCCATCGTGAAGTTGATGTCGCGGCTGCCGTTCAGGATCACCTGGCTCTCGGTCTCGTGCACGAAAGAATTGCCCGACGAAATCCGGATCGCCTCGTAGGCCACGTTCAGGTCCATGCCGGCGAGCTTCGACGTGACCAGCGCCTCGCACAGGCTGACGAGATTGGCGGTCGCGAGGTAATTGGTCACGACCTTGAGCACCGACGCCGAGCCGAGCTCGCCGGTATGCAGGACCCGCCGGCCCATCGTCGTCAACAGCGGCAGCATGCGCTCGAAGGTGTCGCGCGTGCAGCCGGCGAAAATCGAGATATTGCCGGTCGCGGCGCGGTGGCAGCCGCCCGACACCGGGCAATCCACCGGTTCGGCGCCAGCCGCCTGCACCTTCTCGCCGAGGCGGACGACTTCGGCGCGATCGGTCGTGCTCATCTCGGCCCAGACCTTGCCGGGTGCGAGCCCGGCGAGCACGCCGTCGTCGGCCTCGAGCACCGCCGCGCTCGCCGCCGGGCTCGGCAAACAGGTAATGACGACATCGACCGCCTCGGCCATCTCGCGCGGGCTGTCGGCCCAGTGCGCGCCGCGCTCGACGAACGGCGCGCCGAGATCGCGATTCAGATCGCGCACACTCAGGTCGACGCCGTTGCGCAACAGGCTGCCGGCGAGCTTGCCGCCGACGTTGCCGAGTCCGATGAAGCCTACTTTCATGAGCCGGTTTCTCCGCGTTGGGTTGGGAAATTGGGCCGAATTCTACGCAAGATGCGGCGCCGCGGGAATCGCAATTTGCCGCTGGATTTGCCACCCGCGCGCTTTTATACTCGCGCAGCATCGACCGCTTCGGATCGCCCCGGGAATTCCGCTCATGGCCAAGCTCACCACCGTTTACTGGCGCGACATCCCCGCCCAGGTCATCGCCAAGGAACGCCGCGACGCGGCCAAGGCCGTGCTCAGCGAGCGTTTCGCCGAAGCCATCGACAAGGCGGCGATGCGCGCGAAGATGGCCGGCACCGACGCCTACCTCGAACAGTGGCGGCGCGAGGTCGTCAACTGCGGCGACGACCTGCAGGCGGTGGTCGACGCGGCGGCAAGCAAGCTCGAGGCCGACTACGACGACGCGCGCCTCGACGCGCTGGTCAAATCCGGGGGAATCGAGGACTAGTCCCGAAGACGGTAACCGGCGGCCTCACCGCATCTCCCGAAAGAACCCCCGCTCGTGCAAACCCCGCTCGAAGTGAGGGGGACATGTTCCTAATTCCCGATGAAGCCCGCTAACAACTCATCCAGGCAATGACTTCGAAAAGATCACTCCCGTCCCGGAATTAGGTACGTGTCCCCCAGTCGTGCATCAACCACGTCAGCGCCGATCTCGTGCAGCGCTCGAGACTAAAATCGTGCAAGAACCAGTTTGCAGCACCGGGACGACTGCACGATCTTAGTCTCGCGTTCAAGCACGAACCGGGCTTCGCCCGGGTTCCGGCACGACCGGGGGACACGTACCAAATTCCGGAACCTCAGGAGTCGTAGGTGGAGTTCGCGGGCGTAGGAGTCGATAGCGGGATCGGCGGGAATTTGGAACATGTCCCCCTCATTTCGAGCAGGTATTGCTTGAGCGAGGTTTCGTTTGGGCGCTGAAGGGGGACGCCGGGA
>JAHEKJ010000183.1 GCA_024638385.1 Gammaproteobacteria bacterium
TAGAGCGCGCCGGCCATGCCGACGTAGAACGACGACACCGCGAAGGCCGACAGCTTGGCCACCAGCGGGCGCACGCCGATCAGCTCGGCGGCGATGTCCATGTCGCGGATCGCCATCCAGTTGCGGCCGATGCGGCCGCGCGCGATGTTCTTCGCGAACAGCGCGAATAGCGTGACGATCGCCGCGACCAGCAGGTACTGCGCGACCGGGTCGCCCTCGGGCCCGGTGACGATGACGCCGAAAATCGTCATCGGCGGCGCGTTGATCATGCCCGACGCGTTGTAGTTGTAGAACCAGCCGAACTTGTTGAACATCCAGACCAGGAAGAACTGCGCCGCCAGCGTCGCGACCGCGAGGTAGAAGCCCTTGATCCTCAGCGACGGCAGGCCGAACAGCGTGCCGACCGCGGCCGTGATCAGCCCCGCGAGAATCACCATCGGCACGAAGCCGAGCTCGGGGAAGGCGACCATCAGCTTGTAAACCGAGTAGGCGCCGACCGCCATGAAGCCGCCGGTGCCGAGCGACAGCTGGCCGCAATAGCCGGTCAATATATTGAGCCCGAGCGCGGCGAGCGCGTAGATCAAAAACGGCAGCAGGATTGCGTTCAACAGGTATTCGTTGAGGAATATGGGCACGACGACGAACACGATCGCGAGGATGACGAGGACCGCGTAGCGATCCTGGCGGATCGGAAACAGCGCCTGGTCGGCTTCGTAGCTGGCCTTTAACTGGCCGGTTTCGCGATAAATCATGTCGTTTTTTCCGATTCATTGCCGCCATTCCCGCGCGCCAGATCGGATCCGGTCGCGACTCTGCGAGTGCGAAAAGGCAATCCGGCGTTTGTCGCGTCATTGCGAGGAGGCGTAGCCGACGAAGCAATCTTCGTGGAATTGCTCAGTCTCGGGAGATTGCTTCGCTGCGCTCGCAACGACCCGGTGTCCATCTTGAGCGCGGTATTGGGCGATAAATCGTACATACCTATACTCGCTCTATGATTCTTTCGCCGAACAGGCCCTGCGGCCGGAACAGCAGGAATATCAGCGCCAGCACGTAGGCGAACCAGTTCTCGATCGCGCCGCCGACATGCGGCCCGAGGTAGACCTCGGCCAGCTTTTCGCCGACGCCGATGATCATGCCGCCGACGATCGCGCCCGGCACCGAGGTAAAACCACCGAGGATCAGCACCGGCAGCGCCTTCAATGCGATCAGCGACAGCGAGAACTGGACCCCCGACTTGGCGCCCCACATGATGCCGGCGACCAGCGCGACGATGCCGGCGACCGACCAGACGATGATCCAGATCGTGTGCAGCGAGATGCCGACCGACAGCGCCGCCTGGTGATCGTCGGCGACCGCGCGCAGCGCGCGGCCGATGCGCGTTTTCTGGAAGAATATGGCAAGAACAACCACCAGCGTCGCGGCCGTGCCGGCGGCGAACATTTCGAGTTTTTCGATATATACGCCGTGATCGAATAGCCATTCCCAGGCCCCTTGCGGAATACCGACGTCGAGCAGCTTGACGTCCGAGCCCCACATAATGTCGCCCATGCCTTCGAGCACGTAGGCCAGCCCGATCGTCGCCATGAACAGGATGATCGGCTCCTGGTTGACGAGGTGGCGCAGCATCAGGCGTTCGATCAGCCACGCAAGCAGGATCATAATCGCGATCGTGCCGACGATCGCGACCGGCACCGGCAGGCCGAAATTCTCCATCAGCCCGACCAGCGTCAGCGCGGCGAATAGCGCCATGACACCCTGGGCGAAATTGAAAATGCCCGAGGCCTTGAAGATCAGCACGAAGCCGAGCGCGACCAGCGAGTACATGACGCCGGCCATCAGCCCGCTCAGGAATACTTCGATGAAGAACAGCATCAGGCGGTCTCCTCGTGGGGAATCCCCAGGTAGGCGTCGATCACGTCCTGGTTGTTGCGCACCTCGTCGGGCACGCCGTCGGCGAGCTGCTTGCCGTAGTCGAGCACGAGTACACGGTCGGAGAGGTCCATGACCACGCCCATGTCGTGCTCGATCAGCGCGATCGTCGTGCCGAACTCGGAATTGACGTCGAGGACGAAACGGCACATGTCCTCTTTCTCCTCGCTGTTCATGCCGGCCATCGGCTCGTCGAGCAGCAGCAACTCGGGCTCGGCGGCGAGCGCGCGGCCGAGCTCGACGCGCTTCTGCAGCCCGTAGGGCAGCTTGCCGACCGGCCTCTTGCGGATCGCCTGGATGTCGAGGAAGTCGATGATTTCCTCGGCCTTGCGCCGGTTCTCGAGTTCCTCGGCGCGCGCCGGGCCGATATGCAGGGCCTGCCAGAACAGGTTGGTGTGCATCTTGAGATTGCGCCCGGTCATGATGTTGTCGAGCGTCGACATGCCCTTGAACAGCGCGATGTTCTGGAAGGTGCGGGCGATGCCGCCGCTCGCCGCGCGGTGCGGCGCCATCTGCTTGCGGGTTACGCCCTTGAACGTGATCTGCCCCTGCTGCGGGTGGTAGAAGCCGTTGATGACGTTCAGCATCGAGCTCTTGCCGGCGCCGTTGGGGCCGATGATCGAGCGGATCTCGCCCTCGCGTATATCGAAGCTGATGTCGTCGAGCGCCTTGAGGCCGCCGAACGACAGGCTGATGTTCTCGACCTTCAGGATGACGTCGCCGATCTTGCGCTCGCTCATGCCGCGTCCCGGGTCACGGTCTTGACCGGGTAGACCTCGGCCGACCCGATCTTGATGTCGGCCGCGAGCGTGCCGCTGCGGCCGTCCTCGAAGGTCACGCGGGTCTCGACGTGGCAGCTGTCGCGGTCGGAGTAGAGCGCATCGACGAGTTCGCCGTAGCGTTCGCTGACCTTGCTGCGGCGGACCTTGCGCGTGCGCGTCAGTTCGCCGTCGTCGGCGTCGAGTTCCTTGTGCAGCACGAGGAAGCGGTGAATCTGCGAGTTGCCGAGCGCCGGGTCTTCGGCGAGGTCGGCATTGACCTGGTCGACGCACTCCTTGACCAGGCGGTAGACTTCTTCGCGGCCGGCGAGGTCGATGTAGCCCGAGTAGCCGAGGTTGTTGCGCTCGGCCCAGTTGCCGACCGCGTCGAGATCGATATTGATGAACGCGGTGCTGTGATCGCGCGCGTTGCCGAAGACGACGGCTTCCTTGACGTAGGAGAAAAACTTGAGCTTGTTTTCGATGTACTTCGGCGCGAACAAAGTGCCGTCGTTGAGCTTGCCGACGTCCTTGGCGCGGTCGATGATCTTCAAATGCCCGTTGCGCTCGTCGAAGAAACCTGCGTCGCCGGTATGCACCCAGCCGTCGGCCGTCTTGGTGCTGGCGGTCGATTCGGGGTTCTTGTAGTACTCGTGGAACACGCCGGGGCTGCGATAGAGGATTTCGCCGCTGTCGTCGATGCGGATCTCGACGTCGATCGCCGGCGTGCCGACGGTGTCGGCGTAGACTTCCCCGTCGGGCTGCACGCAAATGAACACCATGCACTCGGTCTGGCCGTAGAGCTGCTTGATGTTGATGCCGAGCGAGCGGAAGAAATCGAAGATCTCGGGGCCGATCGCCTCGCCGGCGGTGTAGGCGAGGCGCGTGCGGGTGAAGCCGAGCACGTCCTTGAGCGGACCGTAGACGAGCAGGCTACCGATCGCATAGAGCAGGCGATCCGTGAAGGCAACGCTTTCGCGGTTAAGAATACGCACGCCGACCTTGCGCGCGTGCTCCATGAAATAGTGGAACAGGCGGCGCTTGATCGCGGCGGCGTCCTCCATCCGGATCATGACCTGGGTCAGCATGTTCTCGTAGACCCTCGGCGGCGCGAAGTAATAGGTCGGGCCGATCTCGCGCAAGTCGTTCGAAATCGTGGCCTGGTCCTCGGGGCAGCTGACGCAGAAGCCGGCGACGTAGGACTGGGCGTAAGAAAACAGGTTGTCGCCGACCCAGGCCATCGGCAGGTAGGCGAGGACTTCCTCCCGGTCGGTCAGGTTTTCGCGGATGATGCCGTTGCGCGCGGTGATGATGACGTTGTCGTTGGTCAGCACGACGCCCTTCGGGTTGCCGGTCGTGCCCGAGGTGTAGAGCATGATCGAGATTTCGTCGCCGTGGCCGGCGGCGACTTCACACTCGTAGAAGTCCGGGTTGGCGTGATCGAACTCGGCGCCGGTTTCCTGCACCGCGACGAAATCGTGCAGGAAGTCGTGCGCGTAGAATCGCAGGCCGCGGTCGTCGTCGTAAATGACGTGCTCGAGCTTCGGGCAACGTTCGCGCACCTCGAGCATCTTGTCGACCTGTTCCTGGTCCTCGACCAGCGCGATCCTGACGTCGGCGTTGTCGAGCACGTAGGCCATTTCGTCGGCGCCCGAGTCCTGGTACAGCGGCACCGGCACCGCGCCGAGCGCCTGCGCCGCGGTCATGCCCCAGTAGAGGCGGGGACGGTTGTCGCCGATGATTGCGAGCTTGTCGCCGCGCTTGAGGCCGAGGCTCGCGAGCCCGCAGGCGAGCGCGCGGATTTCCCGGGCCGCCTGCGCCCAGGTCCAGGATTGCCAGATGCCGAGGTCTTTTTCGCGGATCGCGTCGCGGCTCGGGCGCGTTTCCACGTGATGCTGCAACAGCTTGGGAAACGTGTCGAGGGTCGCGTCTGGGGCCTTCGGTTGCATAGGTCAGGTAATCGTCGTTATCGACAGTCGGGCAAGGTCCGCGAGGGGCGGTTCCCGGCAGAGGCCGTATTAAAACGTGTAATCCGGCGGCTGTAAAATA
>JAHEKJ010000184.1 GCA_024638385.1 Gammaproteobacteria bacterium
TGATCAGCGGGGTATTGAACACGGTGTAGCGATACAAGCGCGCCTCCGCTCAGTCGGCGATTAGCTCGTCGGTGCGCGCCGCCATGATCAGGTCGTTTCTGTGCAGGCCCCGAATCTTGTGTGTCCACCAGGTCACCGTGACCCTGCCCCACTCGGTCAGGATCGCCGGGTGGTGACCGGCGTGCTCGGCGATCTCGCCGACGCGGTTGGCGAAGGCCATCGCCTCGGCGAAATTCCTGAATTTGAAACTGCGCGACAGCTGCGGCACGCCGTCGACCTCGTCGATGCGCCAGTCAGGAATGTCCGGCATCAATTCCTTCAATTCGGCGTCGCTGACCGTTGGCGCGTCGGCGCGGCAGGCTTCGCATTCCTGTTCGCTCAGGCTGGCCATGTCGTCCTCCCCCGCAAGGGTTGTGTCGAAGTTTTCGGGCAGCGCCCAGTCGCGCTCCCGCGGATCAGCTTATCACACCCGCCCGGTTTTCCGTATGGCCGGGGCGCTTCCGTCGGCCGTGCGTCAATCGGGCAGCGGGATGAACTCGTCGTCGCCCGGCACCGGCGCGAAGCGCCCGTCGCGCCAGTCCTGCTTGGCCTGCTCGATCCGTTCCTTCGAACTCGACACGAAGTTCCACCAGATGTGGCGTTGCCCGAGGGACGTGCCGCCGATGACCATGACCCGGCAGTCGGCGGCGGCGGCGAGCTCGAGCGCGGCGCCCGGACAGGCAACCGCCATCTGTCCGCCCGAAAAATCGCGGCCGCCGATCCCGACTTCGCCATCGACGACGTAGACCGCGAGCTCGTCGGTGTCGCGCGGCAGGCGCAATCGGCCGCCGGCGGCGAGGCGGCATTCGAGGTAGAGCGTCGGTGCGTCCGCGCGCACCGGCGACGCCTGGCCGAAGGCCGAGCCCATGATCACGCGCACGCTGGCGCCGTCCCGCTCGAGCAAGGGCAGATCGGCCGCCGGGTAGTGCGCGAAATCGGGCTCACGCTCCTCGAGATCGAGCGGCAGCGCCATCCACGACTGGATGCCGTGCAGGCGCGATGTCGTGTCAAGGTCGTCGCCGGCGCGCTCGGAGTGCACGATGCCGCGGCCGGCGGTCATCAGGTTGACCGCGCCGGCGCGGATCGGCTGGACGAAGCCGAGGCTGTCGCGGTGCATGATTTCGCCTTCGAACAGGTAGGTCACGGTGGCGAGGCCGATGTGCGGGTGCGGCCGTACCTGTACGCCCTCGCCGGGCGGAAACTCGGCCGGGCCCATGTGATCGAAAAAGACGAACGGCCCGACCATGCGCCGCTCGCGCGCCGGCAGCACGCGGCGCACGCTGAAACCGCCGAGGTCTTTCTCGCGCGGCTCGATGACCAGTTCGATGGCGCCGTCGGCGCCGCTGCAGACGGGTTCGTTGGCGTTCTGGTAACTCACGTTTCCTCCGGCAAACCGATTTATTCCGGCGTGTTTCGATGCAGCCGGCGGGGTGACTATCGCCGGATTGCCAGCGAGCGTGGCCGCGCGTCGGGCACCGGTCCCGGCCTCGTGCGCACGACCCGGCTCGGCGGGCTGAACCAGCGATCGAACAGCGCGCGCAGCCAGCTGAACGGGCCCGCCCGACCGGGCTTGCCGGCATCGCCGCGCCGCGCGTTGCTGCGCGACTTGCGCCGCAATTCGCGCTCGATTGCGGCCCGCACCCGGTCGAAATCGATGACGCCGACGCCCAGTCCGAAACTCTCGGTCTGGCCCAGGTCGTGACAACCGCGCGGCAGCGAGCCGAAGCGGGCGTGATAGTGACTGAGGAATCGCCGCAGGTGGCGACGCTTGTCGTACCAGGCAATCTGCAGTATCCGGACCTCGGGCATTTCGCCGATGACCTGGTTGACGAGCAGGTTGATTTCGAAGCGCGGATGCATCGCCTCGTCCGCCGCCGAAATCCCGGCAATGGATTTACGCGCGTCGAACAGGGATGACGGGTTCACGCCGCCGCCTACAGGCCGTGGGTCCGCGAATAACCGTTCACCGCCGGCGGCGTCCAGCCTTCGAGCGCGGCCGGCGTCGGGGTGAACACTTCGACCTTGAGCGGGAAACACGGGGTCGCGTCGTCCGAATGGCTGCTGCCGCAATCCCCGCCCGGGCAGGTCGACAGCGCGCCGAGCAGGTCGATTTCGGCGAACAACTCGATGTAGTCGCCCGGCCGCACCGGGCTCGCCTTCATGAAATACTGGTGCGTGTCGTGGGTGAAACCGGTGCACATGAAGACATTGAGTACGTCGTGAACGTGAAGTTCCGCATCGCGCGGCGGCATACCGGTAGCCGCGGCCAGCGCGCGGGTCAGGTTCGAGTGGCAGCAATAATGATAATCGACCCCTTTGAGCAAGCGGTTGGTATACGGGTCGCAGCGGGTGCCGATGACATCGTGCACGCCGCCGCCATCGGCATCGAAACCGTACCAGTCGAGCGTGTCGGCGACGATCGTCGCCATCGGACGCAGCCCCGGCAGCGAACTCCACAGGCGATCGCCGAGGCCGACGTGGGACGCGTGCAATTGCCGCGTCTTGCCGCTGAAGAAGCGCTCGCCGAGGTCGTGCCGGTGCCACAGGTTCAGGTCGCCGACCTGCGGGCCGTCGATGCTGGTGATACGGAAAAAGGAACCGGCCGGGACCTCGAAGGCGCGCCCGTCGCGCGGCGGCACGAGAATTTCGTCGACGCGTTCGGCCGTGCCGCGGGCCCGGTGATAGAGTTCGAGATCGGGCGCCGGCAATTGCTCGACCTGGTAGCAGACGAGCGGCCTCGCCGCGCGACGCTCGGCGGCGTCGGCGGGCACAGTCGGCGAACGGGTCTCGGACATACTCGATAGGCCGCCTTCGGTTTATTCTGCCCGTCATCTTACTGCATTCGCGCTCAGGTGTTTATGGAAACATGTCACATGCCCGGCCCGGGGCCGGCGCGCATGCGCCCGGGTCGGTGGAACCGCTCCCCGGCCGTGCGTCGAATCGCGACCCCGACAAGTTGTCAAAGCGAAGTTGAAAGAGGATGATTGGCGCGATTCGAAATCGATCCAAAGCGACGAGGATAGTTGCCGTTGCCGATGACAGCCAGAACCCTGCCCCGCCTTTTACTCATTGCCGTGCTGGCATTGGTGCTGGCAACCGCGTGGGCGATTTACGACCGCCTGGGCGACGCCGGCGCCGGCGTCGCGCGCAAGCCGGAGCGGCTGCCGACGCCGGTCGAGGTCGCCGCCGTCGAGGTCGGACCGATCGAGCGGCGCCGGACCTTTACCGCCACGCTGGAAGCGCGCGCGGAATTCGTCGTTGCGCCCAAGATCGCCGGGCGTATCGACATGTTCGAATTCGACCTGGCCGACAGCGTACGGCGCGGCGACGTCGTGGCCGTGCTCGACGACGCGGAATACGTACAGGAGGTGGCGCGCGCGCGCGCCGATCTCGCGGTCGAGAAGGCGAGCCACAACGAGGCGCTCGGGCTGTTGCGGATCGCCGAGCGCGAGCTCGAGCGTCTCGAAAGGCTGCAGGCTCGCGGCAACGTCTCCGAGTCGCAGCTCGACACCGTGCGCTCGCAACGCCTGGCGAAACGGGCCCTGACCGAGGTCACGCTGGCCCGAATCGCGCGCGCCGAAGCCGAGCTCGAGGCCGCCCGCATCCGCCTCGACTACACCCAGGTAAAGGCTAACTGGCAGGGCGGTAACCCGGTGCGGGTCGTCGCGCAGCGCTACGTCGACGCCGGCGAAACCGTCGCCGCCAACGCGCCGCTGCTGCGAATCGTCGAACTCGATCCGATCACCGCCGTGTTCTTCGCCACCGAACGCGACTATGCCCAGCTCGCGGCGGGCCAGCAGGCCAGCCTCGATACCGACGCGTTCGCCGGCCAGAGCTTTCCCGGCAGCGTCGCGCGGATCGCGCCGGTATTCAGCGAATCCACCCGCCAGGCGCGCGTCGAACTGCGCGTCGACAACCCCGATCTGCGCCTCAAGCCCGGCATGTTCGCGCGGATCACGGTACTGCTCGAGAGCGTCGCCGAGGCGGTCATCGTGCCCGAGCAGGCCCTCACCACGCGCGACGATCGCGTCGGTGTTTTTGTCGTCAACGAGTCCGGCGACGCCGTGCACTGGCAAACCGTCGAGACCGGCATCAGGCAGGGCCGGCGGATCCAGATCCTCGAGCCCCGAATCGACGGTCGGGTCGTGGTGCTGGGTCAGCAGTTGCTCGACCACGGCTCCGCGATCCGGATCGCCGCGGAGGCCGACACGTGAACCTGGCCCGCGCGGCGGTACGCCGACCGGTATTCGCGTCGATGGTCACGCTGATCGTGGTCGTGCTCGGCGCGGTCGCGCTCGGACGGCTGCAGATCGACCTGCTGCCGAGCATCGAGCTGCCGACGCTGACGGTGCGCACCGAGTACGAGGGCGCCGACCCGATCGTCATCGAGCGGATGGTGACGCAGATCGTCGAGGAAATCGTCGCCACCGTGCCCGGGGTCGAGGAAATGACCTCGCAATCCTACGAGGGCAACAGCCGGGTACGCGTCAGTTTCGGCTGGGGCACCGATATCGACACCGTCGCGGTCGACGTGCAGGCGACGCTGACCGACGAGATCAACGAGTTGCCCGACGCCATCGTCGGCCCGCGCGTGTCCAAGTTCGACGTCGACAGCTTCCCGGTCGTGTTGCTCGGCATTTCCAGCCCGCTCGACCCGGTGGAGCTGACGCAACTGGTCGAGGACCAGGTC
>JAHEKJ010000075.1 GCA_024638385.1 Gammaproteobacteria bacterium
GCCGAAGATCATAGGTCGCATGTCATTCTCCTCTGCCGTCCGTTCCGGCTCAGTTCTCGATCAGCTCGGCGCGCGCCTGCTCGAGCGCCGTGCGCGCCGCGTTGGCCTGGCGGGCGCCTCGATGCGCCTTGCGTTGCGTGCGCGCCGCGTCGAGCAGCGCAAGCGCGGTCTCGAGCGAGATGACCGCGTCCGGATGCAAACCGCCACCGGCGAGTACCTGCGCCGCGTCCCCGGTCTCGTTCCAGGCCCGTTCGAGCAGCGTCAGCCGGCGCTCGTCGCTCGCGGTGGCGGTCGCGCTATCAATCAGCTCGATGCTGGCGCGGATGTTTTCCAGCGCATTGATCACGCGCAGAAATGCGGCGACTTCGACCACCTGGGTCGCGTCGAGATTGATCGCGCTGCCGGTCGCGCCGATCAATAGCTGACCCGCCGGCGAATTGGTGAACGCGTCGCCGTTGTAGAACGCGACCGCGCCCTCGACGGTTTCGACCGAGTTGTCATGGAAGAACGGCCCGGTGTCGGCCGCCTCGACCAGCGTCGGCGTATTGAACTCGCCGTTGCCGGGCACGCCGAAACCGTCGTCGTCCGGCACCTTCTCGCCGGTCAGGCGCGCCGGCTGGTCCGGCAAATCCTCGACGCCGGTATCGAAATTCAGGTTGCCGGCGCCCGCACCGAAGATCGCCGGATTGCCGTTGGCGCCCGCGTTGAGGTGGCAGGCATTGCATTTGCCGAGCCCGTTGTCGAGAAAGATTTCCTGCCCGCGGCGCGCGACCGTGCCGCTGAGCGCGAGCGGCAGCGACAACTCCTGCTGGCGACCGAGCGACAGCTGGAAGGCTTCGAGGGCGTCGAGCTCGTCGTCGGTCGGCAGGCGAAAGTCGACCCCGGGAATTCGGTTGGTCGTCAGCGGAAAATGCTGGATTACGGCGCCGACCGCGAACGATCGCAACGAGCCGTCGCCAGGCGAGCCGTCGCCCGACCAGCCGGTGCGCGGTCCGTCTCGGCTGTCGATCGACGTGCGCAATGCGAGGGTGTGCGGAATGCCGCGCAGGTTGAAATCGTTTTCGAGGTCCTCGAAACCGTCCTGGTTCTCGACGATCAGCGCGAATTCGCGCATCAGCCGCGGGTTTTCGAAGTTACGTTCGAGCGCCGGAATCGTTTCCGCGACGAACAGCGGGTCGTCGGGCGGCAGGGTCGCGATGAAGGCCGGGGTCAGGCCGAAATTGTCCTCCGGCCGGTGGCAGGTCCCGCAGGTGCGGCCGTTGCCGTCGAAGGTCTCGTTCAGGAAGATTCGTTCGCCGATCTCCGCCAGCGTCGGCGGTACGGGCGCGGGCGGCTGCTTGCAGGCCGCCGGCAACATCGCCAGCATCGAGGCCGCCAGCGCACGTGTTACTTGTCGGGAAATCCACCGGGTGATCCAGATCATCGCAGTCCCCTTGCGTGTCGTCAGAAATGCGCCCGAGAAACGGCCCTGGGCAACGGCAACGATAGTAGCGGGCTCGACCAGCGGCCGTATACGAACCAGTTCACCTTCGGCGGGTTAAATGCTTCGGTATTCGCGCCATCCGCCGCGGCCTCACCGCAACCGGGGACAAAGTCGAATTACCGCGTTGCATGCGGCGCCACGCTGGATTAGCCTTGCGCTGACCCGACCAAGGCTTCGAACGCCGCCAAGGAGGTTAACCATGAGTTACAACACCGGCACGCTGGGCCTGCCCATAGTCCTGCTTGCGTCCCTCTGGGGCGCGGTCAACACGACACTCAATTTCTACAAGTTCATCAACGATCGTCGCGACGAAGTGTTCAGTCTGCTCGACAAATGCGGCCGCTGTCCCGATCGCACGCTCGGACCGATTGAAATATACTTCACCAACATGTTGCCGCTATCTTTTGGCGTTTGCCTTTTCCTGGTCCTGATCACCTACGTCATCGCGACGATTCCGCGATACATGGACATCGACAACGACGACGAAAGACACCGCTTTCGCAGCGCCTGCTACGCGATCGCGTGCTTGCCGGCATTCGGGCTCGTCGGCTTCTTCGGCGGCGGTACCTACGATGCGCTCGTGCTGATTTCCAGGTTTTGACGTTCGTGCTAGGGACCATTCGGCGACTGCTCACGATCGGCTGCGTCGTCGCGAGTTCGGCGGGGTGCGCCGTAATGCAAGCCAATCTGCCGCGCTGGTCGGATTACTCTGAACCGGATCGGGGCGGCGATATCGAACTCGCCTCGACCACCTACGGCGCCGGCGATCCCGTGCTGCTGCTCCACGGCTTCGGCGCCAGCAGCTACAGCTGGCGGCATGTCGTCGAACCGCTGGCGCGTGATCACCGGGTCATCACGCTCGACCTGAAGGGATTCGGCGCATCGCCGAAGCCGCGCGACGGCCGTTACTCGGTTTACGAGCAGGCGCGGCTGGTGCGCAACTACATTCTCGAAAACGGTCTCGAGGAACTGACCCTCGTCGGGCACTCGTTCGGCGGCGGCGTCGCGCTCGCGACCGCTATCTACCTGCATGCTTCGAACCCCGGATTGATTCAACGGCTGGTCCTCGTCGACAGCGTCGCCTATGCGCAGGCGCTGCCGAACTTCGTCGAAATCCTGGCGACGCCATTGGTCGGGCCGCTCGCGGTCGCGCTGCTGCCCGAGAAAACGCAGATTCGCATGTTGCTCGAGGAGGTCTATTTCGACGATGCGCTGATCCCCGCCGCGGCGGTCGAACACTACGCCGGATTGCTCGACCTGCCCGACGCCAAGTACGCGCTGCTCGTCGGCGCGCGCCAGTTGTTACCTCGCGATCTCGATGATTTTGCCGGCCGCTATGCCGGCCTCGACATTCCGACGCTGGTGATCTGGGGCCGCGAGGACGCGATGATTCCGCTGGCGATCGGCGAACGCCTGCAGGCCGAGCTGCCCGATGCCCGACTGGTGGTGCTCGAAGGGGTCGGCCATGCCGCGCAGGAAGAGCGGCCGGAATTGATCCTGCCCGTGCTGCTTCGTTTCCTCGGACGCGAGTAAGCCGCGGCGATTTTCGCCGCTTTCAGAAAATCCGCAGGCTAAAGTAAGGCACCCAGAAGATCAGCGAAATCGCGATCACGGCCACCTCGAGTCGCGCGATCGCGGCAAAGTGCAGCTGCTCGTCGCCGACGGCATCGGCCGCGCGTACGCGCGACATGATGTAATCGAACAGGATCACGACCGCGAGCAGCGGCGCCATGACCGGCGCGATCAGCGTCGCCGCGATGTCCCAGGCCGAGCGCGCGTCGCCGGCGCCGGAGCCGAGCACGCCGTGGAGGAGCGGCAGGCTAAGGTTGAGCAAGACCATGACGACCAGCGCCTGGCGCAGCAATCCGGCGGCGGCGAAGGTATGGGCGAAACCTGGCGACATGTCGGGTCCTCACGGTTGAGACAATCGATCGGCCGCTAACGGCCGCCGTGAATGGTAGGCCGTATCGCTCGATTGGTAAATGCATCGCTATCGAGATTCCTGGCTCGGGCTTCGACTTCGCCGCCTGCTGGCCCCAACCTGTTTCGATTCCCCGAGACGGCAAACGCCGGCCGCAGACAACCTGCCGCGTGCGCGCGGCCCGCTAACCGGGCAGGCGCGCCCGGTCGCTCCCGGCAAGCGGGTCAGTCGTCGTCGCCGACGGGTTCGAGCTGGCCGCGGATTTCGCCCGAACCGAACGCGGTGGTGTGCACGTTCAGGTAGATCAGGCCGTCGCGCATCGCAAACGCGAGCGCGGCGATGTTGTTGACGTTGCGGCCGGTGGCGACATTGCAATCGGCGCCGGTGAAATCGTCATTGGTCAGCGTGCCGCGAATTCGATCGCCGTCGAGCGACAGGGATCCCGGGTTGATCAGGCCGAACGCGACCGGCCCATTGGCGCCGGGCCGCGCGCAATGCAGGTGCGCGCCGACGACCTCACCGTCGAGATTCCTGAGCTTGACGTCGACCCGGACGCGCGTATACCCGGAATCGAACCTGGCCCTGATCGAACCGCTGCCCGGGGTTTCGACGCCCGGCACCGGCACTTCCTGGGCGCCCGACAGCGTGGCGGAAAATTTCGCGCCGTCGGCGAGGGCCGGCCCCGCGGCCAACAGTCCGCCAGCCAGTAACAATCCACTTAACAGTGACGCTTTTTCGAGTCTTTTCATGTCCGTCCTCCCGTTGTTGTTGCGGAAGCGGGTCCGTAACCGCGACCCGGGGATTTTGACCCCGGCACGCCGATTGGGTTCAACCCCCGGAGTTTCGCGTCGCCCGCCGGACGGCAAGATCCGATCGGTGCCGGAAGCTTCGCGCCTTCCGGGCACAGGCCCTGATCGATCGAATCCGGGATCACAGTTTGCCCGATCTGGTGTAATCTGCACGTATCGCAACGACTCGCAAAACGGCGGAGGCGGATTCGGATGAAGTTCGGTAAACGCGCGGTAATTACGCTGGCGGTGATGGTACTCGCAAGTTTCGTCGCAGGCTTGCTGTGGCGCGAAGCCTTCGACGCGCGCATCCCGAGTTATCTCAGCGGCGTCGTCGGCGGCCTGTCGGCGCTCGCGGCGTGGGAGATTCTGCGCGGTCGCCGATGAAACCCGTGCCCTGCGCGCGAACGATTTTTCGACCCGGCCGTCATACCGCGCGGGGCGATTTGCCAGGAGGAGACCAGCAATGCTGAAACGCAACCCCAGACTCGCCACCGATAACAAACCCGTCTACGCGGCCGACGCCCTCGGCATGGAGCCGGAGGAGATGCGACGGCTCGGCCACAAGGTCGTCGACCTGGTCGTCGATCGGCTGCTGCACAAACAGACCGAGCCCGTGCTCGTCGCCGGCGAACCGGCAGAGCTGATGGCGGCGCTCGGCGGCCCGCTGCCGGAATCCCCGCTCGATGCCGACGCATCGATCGAGTTGCTGGCCGAGATCGCGCTGGCCTACCAGCAGCACGGCGATCATCCGCGCTATTTCGCGCGCGTGCCCGGCCCGAGTTCGTTCGCCGGCGTGCTCGGCGACTGGCTCGGCACCGGCTTCAACACGATTTGCGCGTCCTGGGGCGGCGCGTCGGGTCCGGCGACGGTCGAGCTGGTGGCCATCGAATGGCTGCGGCAGTTGATCGGCATGCCCGACGGCACCGAGGGCGTACTGGTCTCGGGCGGCTCGATCGCCAACGTCACCGGTTTTCTCGCCGCGCGCCACGAACTCGGCCGCGGCGTGTCTTACTACACCGACCAGACGCATTCGTCGCTGCACCGCGATCTCGTCGCGATGGGCTGCATCGACGAACACATGCACAAGCTGGTCAGCAACGACGACTACTGCATGTCGATCGAATCGCTCGAAGCCGCGGTCGCGGCCGACAAGGCTGCCGGCTTGCGCCCGGTCATGGTGATCGCGACCGCCGGCACGACCAATACCGGCGCCGTCGACCCGCTGCACGAAATCGCCGACCTGTGCGCGCGCGAGGGTATGTGGTTTCACGTCGACGCGGCCTACGGCGGCCCGGCCGCGGTCACCGCCGACGGGCGCGAATACCTGGCCGGCATGGAGCGCGCGGATTCGCTGGTGCTCGATCCGCACAAGTGGCTGTTCCAGCCCTACGATCTCGGCGTTTGCATGGTGACGCGACCGGGCGCGCTGGAGAAGTGTTACGCGATGTCGCCCGAGTACCTCAAAGACGTGCAAACCGCCACCGGCGCGGTCAACTTCGGCAACCGCAGCCTCGAACTCACGCGCAAATCGCGCGCGCTGAAGCTGTGGTTGAGCCTGCGCACCTACGGCGCGGATAAATTTCGCGCCGCGGTGCAGCGCGGCATCGACCTGGCCGAGTTCGCCGAGGCCGAGATCCGCCGCGATCCCGGCACCTGGGATCTCGTCACGCCGGCGCAAATCGGCGTCGTGACCTTCGCCTTCAGGGACTGGAAACTCGGCGAACACGCCGCGTGTACGAAGGCCGTGACCGATTCCGGGTTCGCCTGCGTATCGTCGACGATGCTGCGCGACAAGAGCGTGCTGCGGCTGTGCACGATCAATCCGCTGACGACCGAAAGCGATATTTCCGAAACGATCCGGCGCCTGGCTGAAGCACGGCCGGCGTAAAATTCAGGGCGAAATGGGCAATCGCCCGGATGCCTTGCGAGTCGACCGGAGGGTATGCTCCCGGAAGTTCGGGACTTCGCTAGTCCCACTTACCCGCGGGCTTGATCTGACGCTGAAATACGCTTTCGATACGCGCGACGAATTCGCGCTTCAATTCGCCGTCGGCTTCGTCGATGGCGCTGACCGCGCCCAATAGTTTGCTCGCAGAAGCGGCCTGTTCCTCGGTGAAATGGGCCACGCTGGGTTGCATGACTTTCTCGAGATCGTTCCTGACCTCTTCACCGGACCCCAGCAAATAGGCGCTGGCGATCAACAATTCGGCCGCCTCTTTCTTGTTCATGCCGAATTCGCTTTGAAACATGTCCAACAAGGCTTTCTTCTCGTCCGAACTCATGTCGCCATCGACCTTGGCGGTCGCGGTCGCGAGCAGCGCGGTCATGTCCAGCGGGCTTTCAATTTTGTACACCGGGTTGCCCTGAAGTTTCTTTTTCCATTGTCGGCGCCGATGCCACAAGAACGGATTCAATCCACCGAGATCGATTCCGGCCTCGGCCAGCCGGTTGAGCAGAATCAGTATCGTGACGATCGTGCCGAGCATCCCTAATACGACGTGCATGTCTCTTCTCCTTTCGAAGCCCATCGGTGACACCGGAGTTCGCTCGAGCTCACGCGGAAACCCCGGGTATTTTCCGAGTCTAGTCAGGTTCTCGGATGCGAGGCCGGAACCAATTCACAAAAGGCCGTTGTACCTGCGGGAGGCTATGGCCGGGCTAGCGCCGGAACCGGGGAATCTCGACGCCGGCGACGTGAGTCTTGGCCCAGGCCGACATCGCCTTGATCACCGGCAGCAGGTCGCGACCGGCCGCGGTCAGGTGATACTCGTAGCGCGGCGGATGGTTCTGGTAGAGGCGCTTTTGCAACAGGCCGTTGGCAACCAGCGATTTCAGCCGGTTGGCGAGGATGTTGCTCGGAATCCCCTCGCCGGCCTGCTGGAAATCCTTGTTGCGATGGCGGCCGAAAAGCCCGATGTCGCGCAGGATCAGCAACGACCACTTGTCGCCGACCAAATCCAGCGTAGTCGCGATCGGACAGCGCGAGCGTTTCGAGACGGAGGGGTACAGCTTGGCCACGAACCGCACGATATCAGGGTCACTTGCAATTCACAAGTTAATGACCGCTAGTGACTTGCAATTTTGAAGTTACAGGTGAAAGCGATGCCTGGCGCCCCGATTCTGGCCAGTTTCATCGGCATCGGAATGCTGACCTGAAACCCGGCTTCTGGCTGGCACTCCCATTGCGGCACCAGGCTGACGCCCGCCGGCGCAAGCGCTCGAACCGTTGCCGCGGCGTTATGCCATTCGCTGCACCGGGCTATCGTTGCCGGCGGGCGCGGGGCCGGCGATCAGCGCGCCGCGTGCCGGTCGCCGAGTGGTCCGTATCGGACTGGCGCGCGAGCACCTGTGCAGGCGTCCCGTTTTTTCACCTCGGCCCTCCCCCGGCATGCCGCAGCGCAAAGTCACCGATCAGATCGACGTAGCCGTCGAGAAACCGATACCACGGAGGCCAGAATCCGATGGTCGCCAGTTCGTGATCGGCACCCTCGAACACATGGTAGGAGGCCGGCCGGCCGAGGGTTTCGAGCCGTTGCAGGCTGACGACATTTTCCCGGGCCGGGACATTCACGTCTTCGCTGCCAAACAGGTACAGCGTCGGCACCGACAGGCGTTCCAGAAAGGGTGTCGGGTCGTAACGCATGATCGCCGCCTCGGCCGGACTCGGAAGTTCGAGCCCGGTCGGCAAAGCCGAGTCCTCCCGGGTTGCCCAGAACGCGAGCAATTGCTCCAGGGCGATTCGCTCCTGCTCGTCGGGCGCCAATTGATAATCCCAGATCCGGCGCATGACCCCGGTTTGTTCGCGCGCGCTCTCGGCGCCGATTCCCTCCGCCCGGAAATCGTTGTAGACCTCCCAGGCGACGTTGTCACGCCACGAAATTGCCGGACCGACCTTGTTGATGATGAACGCGATTCCGCCATCGACACGCTCGGCGATTTCCGGCGTGTACCATCCGGACTGGCTGACACCGAACACTCCGATCCTGCTTCCATCGATACTATCGCGTCGACGCAACAGCTCGATCGCGGCGACGCCATCGTCGATCAATTGCCCGAAGGTCGTGGTTTCGAAATCGCCGCCGGATTCACCCGCGCCGCGCTTGTCATAGACGAGCACCGCGAACCCGCGTCGCAGAAAAACATTCGCCAGCATCGGGTAAACGAAGCGCGTACGCTTTGCGCGCTCGGCGCCGTGCAGCAGAACGATCGCCGGAACCTGCCTCGTCCCGGACGCTTCGGGATACACGAGAGTTCCGCGCAGCGTCGTGCCATCGGCGGAGACGAACGAGACTTCCTCGCGGTTGCCGTCGTAGCCGACACAGCCACTCGCGAGCAGGATGCAAACCACGCTTATCGCCAACCGACGCATCCTGTACTCGATCAGCCGCCTGCCCCGAATTCGCGGCCCGCCCTTGTGACTCGACACGGGTATGACGGCCTCCGAAATCGTTGCGAGTGCCGTGGCGTAAAACCGGTCGGCGGCATTCGAGCCTCGTTGGTAACGGTCATCGACCTATTTACTCTCGTCGCCGAGTCTACCGACGACCCGGCCCGCCTCGACCAGGATCGTCGTGATCCCGAATCGCGCGCCGTCGCCAATCTCGGACGACGCCGGCTCGACGACCAGGGGCCCGGAAAACCAGTTGGCGTCGACCTCGCGCCGGTCTTCGAAGAGCTCGCGAACGCCGACCGATTCGCCGTCGCGCCAGGCGTAGAGCCCGGTCAGCCAGAGGATCTCGTCGCGAATCATCCAGCGGCAGACATAGCCGCGCTCGCAGGTCGGTGCGCGAACGTCGAATTGCGGCGGCGAAGCCTGCGCGCGCAGCCACGGACGCAACGGCGTCGTGTAGAGCGTGTGCAGGACATTGTCGATGACAATGATTTCGGGAAGCTGTTCCATGACGGCAACCGAAGCGCGCGAATTGCAACATGCTACTGGAAACATCCTGCGAGGCAAATCGGCGGGTGAATTTCGCGCGACGCCTCGCGTCAGATGCAGGACCGCGTGTAGAGAAAAATTTTTACGCCGCTGCCGGAGCAGGCTATGGATTCTTGCCCGGCGGTTTCCAGTTCTCCGGTGGCCGCTCGTCGAACTGCGGGAGATCGTCATGAATTTCGTGCCACGGGGCCCTGGAGCCCGTGAAGATATGTGCCTCCGGCCGTACGCCCGGATCGCCTTCGACGGTGCCGAGCGTAATCGCGGTGACCTTGCCATCGTCGGTTCCGGCCAGGGTCGAGCCGCACTCGCTGCAAAAGCACCAACCGCCACCCCCGGGCGCTTCGTAAATCTTGACGAGGTCCGCTCCCGAGATCCACGCGAATTCTCCCGGCTCGAAATCGGCGTAAGTCGCGAAGGCTGCGCCATGCTGGCGTCGGCACATCGAACAATGGCAGTGATCCGCCCCAAAGAGTCGCCCGCTGACGCGGTAGCGAACCTTGCCGCACAAACATCCGCCGTCGATTGCCATATTCAGTTCCTCCGTACACCCCATGCCGCCTTCGATGCAGCGCGAAAGCGAAGGCAGTAAATTTTGGCCCGATTTATTTCCGAGTCAATCGTGCGCCGAGACGCCGCTGCCCTTCATCACCGCGTTTCTGCAGATTCGACCGGACCGCTTCGAGACCCGGCATCGAGAAACCGATCGCTGATATCCTGCTCCGGCACCCAGCACGCGTCGGTGCGGCCGAACCACCGGTAACGGCGCGCGCCGATGAAGTCGTAGACCCAGTCGCGCAGCGGACGCGGCACGATCAGCAACACCCGCAACAGCGGCCACGGCGCCGACAGCCGGCCGGCGGTTCGCAGCGCCGCGGTCGATCGGCGCCAGATGCCGTCGTCGTCGATCAGGACGATCGAGCCGAGCGGGTCGGTCGACGCGTCCGCATCGGTTTCGAGCAAGGCTTTGGCGACCGGGGACTGCAGCGAAGCGAAGCGGAATCGCTTTTCGGGATCGCGCCGGATGACGAAGCGCACCGAGCCGGTGCACAGATTGCAGACGCCGTCGAACAGCAGGATCGGACGCTGGTCAGCAGCTGAGGTCACGACGTCGCGTCCTGTTCGGCGGGCGTTCGAAAGGTACCTGCAGCGGCAGGATCCAGTCGGCGTGCCTGAAGCCGCGCCGGATCTCGGTGAGGTCGCGTTCGGGGTCGATCAGCAACGCCGCGGGCCGGCCGTTGAGCGACACGCAGGCGCGCACGCGAATCTCGACGTCGGGCACGCCGAACTCCTCGGCCCAGACGCGTTCGAGATAGTGAGCGTACTGCAGGATCAGGTCCGGCCGCGTACCGACCTTGCGCGCCTGGTGCGGCAGCAGGAAATCGATCGGCTCGGCCCACCATTGTTCGCCGCTTGCCGGATCGATCAGGGTGAATTCGATGTCGGCCTTCTTGTCGCGCAGCTTCATCATCCACGAGAATTCATGGCCTTCCTCGGTCCAGCTCGGATTGCCGGGATAGAGCAAATGCCGCAGCGGAAACAGGATCTGAAAGCCGAACCAGACGACGATGAAGCTCAGTAGCGCGCGACGCGCGAGCGCCGACGGAGGCCGCGGCGGGGCCAGTCGCTGGTAACCGTCAGCCATCGGGCGTCTCCGCGCGTGGAGGGTCGCGGCGGTTCGCGAATCGCGCGATCGGCCGCAACGCCTGCCTCGGCCAGTCGGGGTCGAGAAATATCAGCGTCGCCGCCATCGTCAGCCACGGAAAAATCCCGATGTTGAACATGAAGTGGTTGGCCAGGTGAAATATGAAGTAGACGGCGATCGTCGGCCCGCGGGTTCGCCGGAACAGCAGCAGCGGCGCGCCGATCAGGTGCACCGCGATCACGCCGTAGGATGCGATCGCCACGACCCAGTCCTGCGCCAGCAGCGGCCCGATCAGCGGCGCGTCGGCGCGTCGCGCCAGCCACATGCCGAGCGGCTCGAGCCGCAGCCAGTCCGGGTTGACCTTGACGAGGCCGGCGTAGATCAGCATGACCTCCATTTGCGCGCGCAGGATCCAGATCGACCACCAGCCCACCGTCGCGTCACTCCGTCCACCGCCCAGCCAGGCGTCGACCGACAGGATGCGGTGACCCGGCGTCAACGCCAACAGGAACAACAGCAGGCTCGCGAAATAGAAATGATTGAGATAGCGCGACTGGTCGAGCAGGAAGACGTAGGTAAACACGAGCCACAGCAAGAGACTCGTCACGCGGTAGAACAACCCGATCGCGACGCAAAACGAGAGCAGCGCGAGCCCGCCGAACAGCCAGTACATGCCGTCGCCCGGCAGCGGCGACACCCAGCCGAATCCGTAGTAGGTGAAATGGAAATCGGGGGCGATGTAATAGCGCTCGATCCAGCCGTGGTCGTAGAACCGCCAGCACTCGACGAGCATGATGACGCCGAAGCAAATACGAAAGACGGCCAGCGACGAGGCGTCGACCTGCTCGAACAGGCGATCGGTAAAGCGATTGATTCTCGACTGGAGGTTCATCGAATCGATTCAGCCCGCGTTCTGACGGTTACCTGCGAAGCCTCATGCCGTTTTGGCCGGGAACCCTATCTTACCCGACAAAAGCGACTGATAAAGGCTCCAGTCCCTGTTCGTGATCTTCTCGCGACCTTATGTCCCGATAACGCCGTCATTGCGAGCTGCGAAGCAGCGAAGCAATCCGCCGCAGGCGTCCCGAGCGACAGCGAAGGGATCTCCCGACGCTTGCCGTCATTGTGAGCTGCGAAGCAGCGAAGCAATTCGCCGCAGGCGTCCCGAGCGACAGCGAAGGGATCTCCCGACGCTTGCCGTCATTGCGAGCTGCGAAGCAGCGAAGCAATCCGCCGCAGGCGTCCCGAGCGACAGCGAAGGGATCTCCCGACGCTTGCCGTCATTGCGAGCTGCGAAGCAGCGAAGCAATCTCCCGAGATCGGGCCGGGCCAGGGAGATTGCTTCGTCGCTATCGCTCCTCGCAATGACGCCTTTTTATCGGCTGGCGCCTCCTCGCAATGACGCCTTTTTATCGGCTGGCGCCTCCTCGCATTGACGCCTTGTTATCGGCTGGCGCCTCCTCGCAATGACGCTGCCTCCTGGTCACAAGGAAAATCCAAAGTAAGCAGCCATTCAGGCTCGACCCCGAAACCTTCGGAGAGACGCTCTACCGCAAGCACCAGCCGAGCGCCTCGCGCAGAAGCGTCGTGACCCCTATTCCCGCGCTGTGGCCGATTTGCGATGACGCGGTCTGTCGGCATGGCCCCGCCCGAATCGTATCGATTGCCTATACCCTCCCCGGGTTAATTCGGCCATACTTGCCGCAAACAATAATCCGGTCCTGGTCGCCCACGACGACAGGCCCGGGCGGAGTCAGCCGATGACCGGCACAGAACTCGATATGCAAATGGTGGTCGTGCTGGGCATTCTCGCCTTCACGGTCTACCTGTTCGTGTCGGAGGTCGTGCGCATCGACCTCGCGGCGATACTGGTGATGGTGCTGCTCGGCGGGCTGTCGGTGCTACCCGGACTCGGCGATCTAGCCGATCTCAAGCACCTGTTCGACGGCTTTGGCAGTAATGCCGTGATTTCGATCATCGCGGTCATGATCATCGGCGCGGGCCTCGATCGCACCGGCGTCATGACGCGCGTGGCGCAAGTCATCACGCGCCTCGGCGGGGGCACCGAGAGGCGCCTGATTCCGATCATATCCGGCACGGTCGGCGTGATTTCGTCCTTCATGCAAAACGTCGGCGCCGCCGCGCTTTTCCTGCCGGTCGTGGCGCGCATCGCGGGCCGCACCGGCATCCCGGTATCGAGATTGCTGATGCCGATGGGATTTTGCGCGATCCTCGGCGGCACCATGACGATGGTCGGGTCGTCGCCGCTGATTCTGCTCAACGACCTGATCCAGGGCGTGAATCCGTCGCTGCCCGCCGATGAGCAGATGCAAACCTTCGGATTGTTCGCCGTGACCCCGATCGGGGTCGTCCTGATCGCCTGCGGCATCGCCTATTTTTCGCTGGCCGGCCGCTGGCTGCTGAGCGGAGATGCGGGCGACAAGAATTCAACCAAGAACGTCCTCGACTATTTCCGGCGAATGTATTCGCTCAATCCCAGGATCCACGAGGTCGTGATCAGGACGACCAGTCCGCTGATCGGGCGCAACATTTCCGATTTGCTGGATACCTACAGCATCAACGTCATCGGCATCCACTACCGGGGACGCACGCGCATGGAGCCGGCGGCCGATGTCGAGATCGCGGCGCCGGCGCGGCTGGCGGTGATCGCGCATAAATCGAAGCTCGATCGGTTCCTGGCCGAGGGCGGGCTGTTCGTCGATCCCACCGGGGATACCTTCAGCGAGGAGCTGAGCAGCGACAAGTCGGGCATCGCCGAAATCGTCATCCCGCCCGACTCCGACGCCATCGGTAAGACCCTCAAGGAAATCAAGATTCGAAAAAACTACGGCCTGTCGGTGCTGGCCCTGTTTCGCCAGGGTGTCTGCTACAGCCGCGCGCCCCACGAAGAGTCGGACGACGGCGACGAAGTCGTTCACGATATCGGCAGCATGCCGCTGGAGTCGGGCGACACGCTGGTCTGCCACACGTCGTGGAGCTCGCTGATGCAACTCCAGCGGCGCGAAACGCGGGATTTCATCGTCGCGACCTCCGATTTCCCGCAGGAAGAATTCCGCCCCGACAAGACCGGCTTCGCGCTGGTCTTTTTCCTGATCGCGATCGGCCTGGTGCTGTTCACCGACATCCGGCTGTCGCTGTGCCTGCTGATCGGCGCGACCGGCATGATACTGACCAACGTGCTGGCCCTCGACGACGCCTACAACGCGATCAGCTGGAAGACCGTGTTCCTGCTGGCGAGCCTGATCCCGCTCGGACAGGCGGTGCAGAACACGGGCACCGCCGAGTGGATTGCGGTACATGTCGTCGACGCGGTCGGCGGACTGCCGACGATTGCACTGCAAACGGCTATTGCCGTGCTCGCCACGGTCTTTACCCTGGTCATGTCCAATGTCGGCGCCACCGTGTTGCTGGTGCCGCTCGCGGTCAACATCGCGCTCGCCGCGGACGCGGACCCGGCGCTGTTCGCGCTGACGGTGGCGATCGCGACCTCGAATTCGTTCCTGATCCCGACGCACCAGGTCAATGCGCTGATCATGGGCCCGGGCGGATACCGCGTATCCGATTTCGTCCGCGCCGGCGGCATCATGACGGTATTGTTCCTGATCGTGTCGATTGCGACGCTGAACTGGATTTTCTAGTGGCGTAGTCGGGGGTCAGGCCTTACATTTTACATAAACAGTAATACCCATATGTAAAATGTAAGGCCTGACCCCAAAGTTCGTGTTCACGGAATCATTGATCACAGGCTTTTTTTTGTATTCGGATGAAATAGACACGCAACTTTTTTGGCATCTACTTGAATCCAGGCAGTCAAATCGTCACCGAATTAGACGTAGAGGTTATTTATGCAACCAAAAAACATCGTGGCGCAGTTTATCGCTGATATCCAGGCCCAGCGTACTGATGAGGCAAAGGCCTTGCTGGTTACTGAGGGGTTTGAATATGTAGGGCCGAATATGCGTTTTCTTAGTCCGGATGACATGCTGACCTACCATTTCGGTATGCTTGCTATCCAGAAAGATCTGATCCTCCGCCAGCTCAGCGCCGATGGGGAGCACGTATTCGCGATTCTGGATTACCGGACCAATTTTGAGCCGATCGGGGATGTGCGGCTTGCTGTCTGGTTTCGTGTCCGAGACGACAAAATTCAGACAATTGAAACCTTTTATAATGCGGCAGTGGTTGAAAACATGCTGGGGGGCAACCTCCCATCGGTCGGCTGAAATAATGAGGAAATACCGGTTATTAGTCCGGTTCGGGCATATTGCTGCCTACGGCAATCAGATTCCGAGTGTCCGATTTTGGGAAGCTTCGGGTTGTTGCCTTCTTCAAAGTGAGTGCCACATAACGCTCAAATCAGGGAGTTGTGGTGACAGTTAACTTTATTCGCGGAGTTTTGGGAGTTTTGGTGACAGGGAGTTTTGGTGACAGTTAACTTAATTCGAAATTAAGTTAACTGTCACCAAGTGGGGGGCAGGCCTTACATTTTACATAAACAGTATTACCCAAATGTAAATTGTAAGGCCTGACCCCAAAGTTCACGCAAGCGGGACTGCCGGGACAATGCGGTCGCCGAGAGCTTCTTCAGCAACGTCAAGAATGAGGTGACGTACTGGCGGATCTTTGCCGATCGAGACGAAGCACGAGCCGCGATATTCGACTACATCGAGGTGTTTTATAATCGCCAGCGCCTGCATCAGACGCTGAATTATGTAACGCCCGAGGAGTACGAGACCAGCGCCGGTGCCTGTTAAATCCACTGTCCGAGAAACTCAGTACAGATCATGCTGACCCTTTGATCTGCAAACCACCATGTAAGGCCGTAATTTACGCCTAAAGATATTTCAACTTCAGTCGACAACCAATACCGAAACGTCATTTTCTTTGACTCATACCTATACAGGTTAACGAGTTATACGTATGTCGACGGCCTGTTCGGATGTGTTACAGGCCGGTTAAACATGGTTTAGGGGGTTGCCGTCTTTTCTTATATTTCGAAGACTCGAATTTGCGACGCTTTGTATGCTAGTGGCTCTTTTTGCTCTGAGATTTGTTTCAAATTGCGTATGGCAGGTAATTTGAATTTGGATTTGAGCGACACAGATTTCAAATGGATCAAGCCGAGCTCAAAGTATCAACAGGCACCGAGTTTATAGCAAGCATTATGGGATGTTGAGCGATGGCTGGAATAATTGCAGTAGCAAAAGATCAACCAGGAATTTTTGCAAAAATTTCTGTTGCTCTGGTTAGAGCCAAAATACATGTGGCCAATCGTTCTGCCAAAAAGACTGGTGAGGGCCTGGTCCAGTATGTTTTAACCGTTAATTGTCTCGATAGTAAAACGCTCGCAGCGATAGACGTTCTCAAAACGATAGAAGGCGTCGTCGAAGTCAGCCCGACTGAGACTGTGGTAAACGAGAAAATTCAAACTGCCGATTTAAAAGTTGTCGATCAATTAAAACGCGCCTATCCCGATATCGTGGGGATTGTCCGAGATTACAGCGCATCATTGAACCCCGAAGAGACAGCCTCACGGGTTTTTGGCGTTGGTCATGCGCTCGGATTATCCGTCGCCAAAGCAGAATCGAATAAACCCCCCGCGTCTGCCACCGCATTATGCGACGATATCATTATCAATTCCATTTCAGCGTTTTGCTTTGCCGAAAGGAGCGATAACAGGCTGGTTGTCACGCTGTGTCCGTTCTGTCGCGATACTCCGGAGCATATACACAACTGTAATTTTCTGCATGGCCTGATTTCGGGAAGTTTCTCTGCATTTTCGGAATGGTCGGGCATCAAGGTTACAGAGGTTTCCAGCCAGGCCGGGGGAGCAGATCAATGTGTCTTCAATATCAATGCAGTTAACCAATAGGTTCATCGTTTCTAGTTGTCATTTTTGATTCACACACGAAATATGGAGTAGCTGACATGTTTGTAGATTCAATTAATTTGGTAGACGTCGTATTAGAAGGCGCTAAAGCAGTATGCATGCTTGTTCTTTTTCTGATTATTTCGAACGCCGGAACTCAATATCCACAGCTTTCCAAAGGGCCATGGAAATTAATACTGTTCGGCTTTTTCCTGATGTTTCTCGGGTTCCTGGCCGATACGAGCGATGAGATTATCGATTACGAAATGTCGGATACCCTTGCCACGATTCAGTCTTCATTCGAAGAGTTGACGTTGATTACCGGGCTCATTTTAACCACCGTTGGCTTCAAGAAATGGTTCGAATTCGTTGGCCGGTTTCTCGGGCTCAAGAGCAGTTAAAGCGCATTCCCGCCTCATCCGGTTTGCTGGTAAAAATCTTCCCGGCCGGATGTTGCGGGTGTTCACTGTTCGATAATCGCACGACGGTGACGTGGGTTGCAGTATTTTGCAACCCGACCCTATTTCATTGCGCGACTAATGTTGCGGGAGGTTCTAAAAATTTCTACTTAGGCAGTATTACAAATTAAAGTTACCAAATGCAGGTAGCACAATATTAAAAAATGGAGGTATTTTTTATGTGCCGTTATTCAATTTCGAAAAAATCAATAATCCGTAGCAATATACTGACGTCAATCTCCTTTGCTCTGTCGGTGTTCGCCGCCGCGGCAACTGCTGGCGTGCAACTCGATCCAATCGGAAGCTATACGACGAATGTATTTGCCAATGGTGCCGCGGAAATCGTCAGTTACGATCCGGCATCGAAACGGATATTTGTCGTAAATGCAGATTCGCAGACGGTTGATGCCATCGATATTTCAGATCCTACCAGCCCGGTCCTTGCCGGTAGTATTGATGTCACACCGTATGGGAAACAGGCCAACAGCGTTGCCGTGAAAAATGGCGTCATTGCTGCTGCCGTTGAAGCCGTTGACAAGCAAGCTCCAGGTAGAGTTGTATTTTTCAATGCGGCAAGCCTGGTCTATGTCAATGATCTTGAAGTAGGCGCGTTACCCGATATGGTCGTCTATACGCCGGATGGCTCGCATGTACTCGTTGCCAATGAAGGTGAACCCAGTGATGACTACACGAATGATCCCGAAGGCAGCATCAGCATCATTGACCTGACTAACGCAACCGCGGCGTCGGCGACTCAAGCCGATGTTCGCACCGCCGGTTTTACCCAGTACAACTATCTCGAAATTGATCCTGATATCAATATAAATGGACCGGGCGCGACAGTTGCGCAAGACCTGGAGCCCGAATACATCACGGTCTATAGCGATGACGAGGACGAGGACGAGAAGAACTGGCGCGCCGCGGTTACGTTACAGGAAAACAATGCGATCGCGATAATCGATGTTGATTCGGCAGAAGTTATCGACTTGTTCGGACTCGGTTTCAAGGATCACTCCCTGGCGAAAAATGCGCTGGATGCCAGCAACGAGGATTCGGCCATCAGTATTAGAAGCTGGCCCGTTAATGGCATGTATCAGCCGGATTCCATTGCCTCCTACAAGAGCGGTAAACACGTTTATCTGGTGACTGCCAATGAAGGTGATGCAAGAGAGTACATTCCGGGCTTTATCGATGAAACCCGCGTAAAAGATGTTGTATTGGACGCCGATGAATTTCCGGACGCTGCCACGCTTCAGCAGCCAGAGAACCTCGGCAGATTGAAAATCATATTGTCACGTGGTGATTACGACAATGACGGCGATTACGATGAGCTGTTTTCTTTTGGCGCGCGTTCGTTTTCTATCTGGAATACCCGTGGTCGACTCATCTACGACAGCGCCAGTGACGTAGCTCATATTACCGCATCACATTTGCCTGCAAATTTTAATTCGGACGACGAGGAAAACGGTTCATTCGATGACCGCAGTGACGACAAGGGAGCAGAACCTGAAGGCATTGCCATAGGCGAGATCGATGGTCGGACCTACGGATTTATCGGATTAGAAAGGATTGGCGGCATCATGGTCTACGATATTACTAATCCCCGTAAGCCATTCTTCATTCAGTACGTAAATACCCGGGATTTCGATGCGGTAGCCGGGCCTGGTTCGGGTGGGGATATGTCACCAGAAGGGATAATTTTTATCAGTGCCGAGGATAGCCCTAATGGCGAGCCACTTCTGGTTGTGTCTTATGAGGTGAGTGGTTCTACGAGAATATTCCAGATCAACGATTAAATAGTTACGGTTTGGAAATAACCGAAAAGGGACGGAGGGATTGTTTTTTAATCTCTCCGTCCCC
>JAHEKJ010000185.1 GCA_024638385.1 Gammaproteobacteria bacterium
GCGAGCGGTTCGCGAAACAGGCCGCTGGCGAAGCTCGACGCGGCCTGGTTCGGCCTGCCCGGGCGCACGATGACGGTCGGCAGGCGCGCGCTGCGGCCGTCGAAGTAGCCCTTGCGCGAATAGTCGTTGACCAGCAGTTCGCAGATCGCCTTGGTGGTGCCGTAGCTGGTCGTCGGTGTGAGCTTGGTGAAGTCGGACACCGTCGTCGGCATCGCGTCGCCGCCGAACGCGGCGATCGAACTGGCGAACACCAGCCTGGCCCCGTTTTGCTGCCGTCGCAGGGCTTCGAACAGCAGCCGCGCGCCATCGAGGTTGACACGGTAGGCGAGGTCGAAATCCTGCTCGCCGTGAAAGCTGACGATCGACGCGAGGTGAAACACGACGTCGACCGGTTGTACGAACAGCGCCGCGACGTACTCGGGATCGGCGACGTCGCCGACGCGGATCGCGACCCTGTCATTCGGCTCGAGTCCCGCCGCGAGCGCCGCGGGCCGCTGGCTGTCGGCCAGCAGGATGCACTCGATCGTCGCCGCGCCTCGATCTTCGAGTTCGATGCCGCCACGGCTCAATAGCTCGAGCGCAAGGCGCTGGCCGATGAAGCCGGTGCCGCCGGTGATCAGGATATTCATGATCGTCGCTACCTCCCGGAATTCTCGTCGGGCCAGTCGTAATGGTGCAGCACGCCCGCGTCGCCGTCGCTGCGTTCGAAGCCGTGCGCGCCGAAGAAGTCGCGTTGCGCCTGGATCAGGCTGGCCGGCAGCGATTCCGAGCGTATCGCATCGAGATAGGTAATTGCCGCGCCGAAAGCCGGCAGCGAAATGCCCCGCTCGACGCCGAGCCGGACGACCTCGCGCAGCGCGCCGTCGGCCGCGGCGAGCGCGTCGCGAAAAACCCCGGCTTCGACCAGGTGCCGATCGGGATCCTCCGCCAGCGCGGCCATCGCCGGCCTGAGCAAAGCGCCGCGGATGACGCAGCCGGCACGCCAGCCGGCGGCGATCACGGCCGGTTTGAGCCCCCAGCCGTGCTCGCGCGAGGCCTGCTGCAGCAGTTCGAAACCCTGCGCGTAGGCCAGGATCTTGGCCGCGTAGAGCGCTTGCTCGAGCGTCCCGGCGGTCGTCGCCGCGCCGGTTTCGAGCTGCCTCGCGGGATACTGCGCGGCGACGCGCAGCCGCTGGTCCTTGCGCGCCGACAGCATGCGCGCGTAGACCGATTCGGCCAGCAGCGTCGCCGGCACCGCGTAGTCGAAGCTCGCGAGGCTGCTCCAGGCGCCGGTGCCCTTTTGCCCGGCGCGATCGACGATGCGGTCGACCAGGTAACCGCCGTCGGCTTCGCGGGTCTGCAGGATGATCGCGGTGATCTGCACGAGGTAGCTTTCCAGCGGGCCGCGGTTCCAGGCTTCGAACAGCCGGCCGATGGCGTCGTGTTCGAGGCCCAGCGCGGCGCGCGCGAGCTGCCAGGTTTCGGCGATCAACTGCATGTCGGCATACTCGATGCCGTTGTGCACGGTCTTGACGAAGTGGCCGGCGCCGCCCGGGCCGATCCAGCTGACGCAGGGCTCGCCGTCGTAGCGCGCCGCGATCGATTCGAGCAGGTCGCGCAGCAACGGCCACGCGCTCGCGTCGCCTCCGGGCATCAGCGCCGGCCCGTGGCGCGCGCCGCGCGCGCCGCCGGAAATCCCGCAACCGACGAAGCGAATATCGTGCGCGGCGGCCGCGGCGAGGCGCCGTTCGCTGTCGCGGTAGTGGCTGTTGCCGAGATCGACGATGATGTCGCCCGGCGACAATCGCGTCGCCAGGCCGGCCAGTGATTCGTCGACCGCCGCGCCGGCCGGCACCATCAGCAACAGGCAGCGCGGTGGCTCGAGGCCAGCGAGCAGCGCATCGAGGTCGGCTCGATGACGAAATCCGGCGCGACTTTCCGCGGCAATGGCTTCGCCCTTGGCCGAATCGGAATCGAACGCGTCGACGCGAAAGCCGTGCTCGAGCAGGTTGCGGCACAGGTTCGCGCCCATGACGCCGAGCCCGACCATGCCGAGCTGGGATCGATTGCGCGGATCGAAGGGCGGCGTCACGCGCGGCCCCGGATTTCGAGGTAGCGCTCGACATTGGCCTGCACATCCTGGCTCAGGTCGAGCTCGGTAACGTCGGTTTCGCGATCGGTCGCCTCGAGCGTCGCGAACTGGCTTTCGACCAGCGACGCCGGCATGAAGTGATCGCGCCGCGAACCGACCCGCGCGAGCACGGTCTCGATCGGCCCGGCGAGATGGGCGAACTCGACGTCCGGGCCCGCGCCGCGCAGCAGATCGCGATAGGATTTCTTCAGCGCCGAGCAGGCGATCACGACCGACTCGCCGGCGGCGGTCGCCTCGCGTACGCGCGCGGCAATCGCTTCGAGCCACGGGATACGGTCGGCGTCGTCGAGCGGCTCGCCACGCGACATCTTGTCGACGTTCGCCGCCGGGTGCAGCCGGTCGCCCTCGATAAAATCGGCGCCGAGGCGCGCCGCCAGTGTGGCACCGAAAGTGCTCTTGCCGCAGCCGCTGACGCCCATGACGACGACGGTTCGGGTGGCGGCGGCGGGTTCTGCGGTCATCGTGTCGGTTTGCTCTCGGCGCGGCTTCGGACGTGGGCGTCGCCCGATGGTAACCACTATTCCGCTGTTTTGAAATATTCCGGCAGCGCGAACACCGGGCGATCGGGATCGACGACATCGTCAGTGGGCTGCCGGACGGCAGCCGGGGAGGGCAATTAGCGTTCGGTATGCCGGTCCGGGACCGACATCGACGTGTCGCTCAGCGCGCCAGCCAGCCGCCGTCGACCGGAATCAAAACCCCGTGGACGTAGTCCGACGCGGCCGACGCGAGAAAGACCGCGGCGCCGCCGAGGTCGGCGGGGTCGCCCCAGCGGCCGGCCGGAATGCGTTCGAGAATCTGCCGGTTGCGCTCGGGGTCCTCGCGCAGCGCTACGGTATTGCTGGTCGCGAAGTAACCCGGCACGATGCCGTTGACGTTGATGCCCGCCGCCGCCCACTCGTTGGCGAGCAGCCTCGTCAGGCCGGCGAGCCCGCTCTTGCTGGCCGTGTACGACGGCACGCGGATTCCGCCCTGCAACGACAGCAAGGAACAGACATTGATGATCTTGCCGCCGCGTTTATCCTTCGTCATCGACCTGGCCGCGGCCTGGGCGAGGAAGAACGGTACCTTGAGATTGGTCGCGAGCACGTCATCCCAGTCGGATTCGCCGAAATCGAGGGCGTCCGCGCGGCGGATGATCCCGGCGTTGTTGACGAGCACGTCGATCGGACCGAGCGCCGACTCGGTTTCGGCGATCACGCGATCGACGCTGGCGGTGGCCGACAGATCGGCCATCACGACGGCCGATTCGCCGCCGAGCCCGGCGATTTTCGCCGCGGTTTCGTCCGGCGGCGATCGTCCGACGAGCGCTACCCGGGCGCCGGCGGCGGCGAGCGCGACCGCGATCGCCTGGCCGAGGCCGGTGTTCGCGCCGGTGACGGCGGCCGTGCGGCCGTCGAGGTTGAAGATTGCGACAGACATCGGCGATCTCACCCGGGCTGGGGGAGGCCCGCCGCACTCGTGTCGGCGTGGTCGGGAATCTCGCCAACCGGTTCGCGAAGGTACGGGTGTTCAGTTTCGCCGGCAACGATAGTTTTGGCGCCGGCCGGTTCGGAGGTCATCGTGTTGTATTGCTCCCGGTGCGGGTTTAAGCTTGGACTCCGGCCGATGGTAACCACTATACCGACGTTTTGAAATATTCCGGCGCACCCTATATCCGACTGAACGAGGCCGACAACATCGTCGTCGCCGCCCAGCCGCTGGGTCTCGGCGGCCGGGTCGAGGGTTTCGACGTCGTCGACGCGATCGCGCCGGGGCACAAGGTCGCGATCGCGCGCATCGACGCGGGCGAGCCGGTATTCAAGTACGGCCAGGTCATCGGCTACGCCAGCAGCCCGATCGAGCCGGGCCGGCACGTGCACGATCACAATTGCGAATTTCGCCTGTCGCGCGCCGAGCATCAAGTCGGCGCGAATCTTCGCTCGAGGCTCGCGCTCGATACCGAGCGCAGCTTCATGGGCTACGACCGCGGCAACGGCCGCTACGGCACGCGTAACTTCGTCGCGGTGCTGACCAGCGTCAACTGTTCCGCCACCGCGGCCCGCGCCATCGCGCAAAACTTCGACCCGCAGCGGCTCGCCGACTACCCCAACGTCGACGGCGTCGCGGCCTTCGTCCACGGCACCGGTTGCGCGATGGACCCGGACGGCGACGGCTACGCCAACCTGCAGCGCGTGCTGTGGGGCTACGCCGGGCATCCGAACTGCGGCGGCGTGCTGATGGTCGGGCTCGGCTGCGAATCCAACCAGATCGGCGACTGGCTCGCGAACTACGGCCTGACCGAGGGCCCGCTGTTTCGCACGATGACGATCCAGGACCGGGGCGGCTTGCGCAAGACCATCGAAGCCGGCGTCGGCATCATCGAGGAGATGCTGCCCGACGTGAACCGCAGCGTGCGCGCGCCGTGCCCGGTTTCGGGCCTGACGCTCGGCCTGCAGTGCGGCGGCTCGGACGCCTGGTCCGGCATGACCGCGAACCCGTCGCTGGGCCATGCCTCGGACCTGATCGTCAGCCACGGCGGCACCACGGTGCTGGC
>JAHEKJ010000076.1 GCA_024638385.1 Gammaproteobacteria bacterium
GTACTCGACATTATTGCCGATGCTCTCGAAAATGCCGCCGATGACGTAGGCCATGACGATCTGGCTCGACCAGTTGTGCAGCGGAATGACGATCGGTTTAGTGCTGTCTTTCGCCGTGGCGGCACCGGTCGCCGATAGTAGCGTTACGCATCCGGCGAGCATCAGCGCGCGGACGATTTTTGACGCGAATAGGTTCATTTGGGTCCTCCTCAGGATTTTCTTGTCTGCAACAAATCTCGTTTGTTCGTAGCGGGTTCGAACAGACGTTCAATACTATCCGATTTTCAAAATTTGTAAAGTACCTAAAATATACCAATCAAGCATACTTGTATACCGCATTTAAATTGGCTCGAATCATTAAAAAATATCTTTATTTCAATAGTTTATAGTGTAAATTTCTTGTTTTATTATCCAGATATTCTGTTGTCACTTGACCATAGACACATCGGACACAAAAAATTTATACCAAATATATACCAAATAATCAATCCGGCCGCTGCGGAATGTCTACCCGTTTACCCCGCGGTATCTCGGCCTGCCTGTCGTATAGCGGCAACTTCGCCAGCGTGCCGGCATGCAACTCGCCGTCGACGCAGCGGATCGTGACCGCGTAGCCTTCGACGAAGCCGGGCCGGTCCATCAGCGCGATGCCGATCCCCGTTTGCAGGTATGGCGAGACCGCACCCGCCGTCACGCGTCCCGCGGCCTTGCCGTCGACGCAGACTTCACCGCCTATGTGCGGTTCGGCTTCGCAACTGAGACCGGTCAGGCGGACCTCGCGCGGGGCGGCGGCGAGTGCCGACTTGCCGATAAAGTCGCCCTTGTCCTCGTCGACGAAGCGGCCGAGTCCGACCGCGTAGGGCGTCGTGGTCGCGTCGAAATCGGAACCGGCGTTCAGGATCCCGGCCTCGATGCGGCGAATGTGCATCGAGTCGAGGCCGAACAAGCCCATGCCGAACGGCTCGCCGGCCGAAGCGAGGTGTTGCCACAAGGCGTCGGCGTCGTGCTGCGGTTCGGTGTAGTACTCCCAGCCGAGTTCGTTGGTGTAGCCGGTGCGCGTGATCACGACTTCCTGCCCGCCGAAGCGCACGCGCGCGATGCCGAAGTAGCCGAACGGATCGGGCATACCATCGTCGCTCGCGGCCGCGAGGATGTCCATCGACGCCGGCCCCTGGACCTGCGACACGAACACCTGCGGGTCGCTGATCTCGACGTCCATGCCGCGCGCGTGCGCGCGCGCCCAGCTGTAGAAATCGCCGTCGGCCTGCGCGTACCAGAACAGTTCCGGCTCGAGCCGCAGCAGCACGCCGTCGACGATCAGCCCGCCGTCATCGTAGCAGGCGAGACCGTAGCCGCAGCGCCCCGGTCTGATTCCGGTGATGTCCTTGGTGAACAACAGGTCGAGCAGGCGCTCGGCGTCGGGGCCCCGGAACTCGAGCGGAAATTCGCCGGTGTGCAGTACCGCCGCCTGTTGCCGCAGCAGCCAGTAGCCGTCGACCGTGTCGATCTTGTCGAAGCAGCAGGCCATCTCGCGCCGGTTATAGACGCAGTAATGAGGCCCGAAAGGTCGTTCGATGTGGTGATACGGATGACGCGCCAGGGAGTAATCCCAGCCGGATCCGGGCAGGGTCGAGACGAGATCGCGGGTCATGCCGTCGCTGGAGCCCATTCGGGATACCTCGGGTTTTGGACAACAGAACCGAAAGTATCACGGACTGGCGCGCGCGGGAATCGGGGCTCGCGGGAGATCGACACGCCGGGCGCGCAGTTCGGCGGGTAGCGGGCAGCGCCCGATATCGATGGCAGCTGGCTAGCGGTAATCCTGGTAGGATTTTTCCTCGACGATCGCCGAGTTCAGGTGCAGGTTGACGCGCTTCTTGACCGCGGCGCGCTCGTCGTTGGTGACGTAGACCGCGCGCGCGAGCTCGACGAAGCGCTCGCCGAAACGGCGGTTGCGTTCTTCGTCGCGAATGTCGTCCTCGATTTCCCACAGGCGCTCGTTGATCGACTTGAGCTCGGCGCGCATCGCGTCGAGCTCGGCGTCCATCGCGACCGCATCGCGCCAGACCCGGTTCAGCATTTCGAGCTCGGTCTTGACGTTGGCGACCTTGGTTGCATCGGCGATGCGCTCGGCCTTGATCTCGAGGATCGTTATCTTGTCGAGCAGCTCGCCGGGCGAGATCGGGATCAGGATTTCATTCATCGGAAGATCACGCTGTTGAAAGTCGGCAATGGTAATCGCCGCGCCGCGTCAGCTCAACCGGAAACGCGCGATCAGGATCGGCAGCAGCATCAGATTGGCGATCAGCGCGGTCACCATCGCAAGACCGCACAGGATGCCGAAATAAATCGTCGGTATGAAATTCGACAGCGACAGGATCGAAAAGCCAAGCACGATCGTGACCGAGGTGTAGTACATCGCGCGCGCGATCGTCGCGTGGCAGCGGCGGATCGCCGCCCAGTGGTCGTGATCCTGCACGAATTCTTCGCGGAAACGGTGGACGTAGTGGATCGAGTCGTCGACACCGATACCGATGTTTATCGCGGCGATCGTGATCGTCATGATATCGAGCGGAATGCCGAACCAGCCCATCAGGCCGAGCACGAGGCCGGCGGCAATGACGTTGGGCAGGATTGCGGCGAGCGACAGGCGCAAAGTGCGAAACAGCACGATGAACATCAACAGGATCGCGCCAAACACCGCGCCGAGCGTCAGGATCTGCGAGCGGAACAGGCTTTGCAGCAGGTTGTTGTAGAGCACCGCCATGCCCGAGATCGTGACCTGCTCGGGCTCGAGTTCGAATTTGCCGGTCAGGTCGAAGTAAATCTTGTCGAGCAGCGCCTGCCGGCGCAGCGACTGGTCCGATTCGTAAAGCCGGATACTGAAACGCAGCTGGTTGCCGTCGGGCGAAAGATACGGCTCGATCAGCGCCTGCTTGACGTCGTCGGGCAGGCGCTTGTAGACGACGGCGAGCTTGAAGTCGCTGAACGGCCTGCCGTCGTTGAGCTTCTCCAGCATCCGGACCGCGGTATGCACCGACAGGACCTTGCCGGTCTCGGGCAGCTCGTCGAGGTAGCGATGAATCTTCTCGACCTCCTGCAAGCCGTCGCGGTTGAACCAGTAGCTCGACGACGTGATGTCGCCGTCGCTGGCGAACTCGTCGTCGCGCAACAATTCGTCCTCGGGCGCATCGATGATGACGTCCATCGGCGTGGTGCCGCCGAGCTTCTTGTCGATCAGTGTCATGCCCTGGTAGATCTCGGTATCGTCCTTGTAGTAGTCGATGAAGCGGTTCTCGACCGATAGCCGCGGGATCCCGGTCAGCGCGATCAGCACCATCAGCGCGAACAGCAACAGCGCCGCGCGCAGACGATGCTGAATGAAATCGGCCATTGCGGCGGTGATGCGGCCGGTCAGGTCCTTTTCTTCCGGCGCGTCGAGGCGCGGCAGCAGCATCAGAGCGGCCGGGAAGATCGTGAATGCGAACAGGAAAGATACGCTGATGCCGATGACCATCATCCAGCCGAAATCGATGACCGGGCGGATGCCGCTGACGAGCAGCGAGCCGAAGGCGACCATCGTCGTGATCGCGGTATAAAAGCTCGGCACGAATTTGCTCGAGACGGTTGCGCGCACCAGTTCGTGCTGGCTGGCCTCCTTGTCGATGCGCGTCAGCTCGCGGTAGCGCACGACCAGGTGGATGATCAGCGACAACGTGATGATCAGCAGCAGCGAAATGAAGTTCGACGAAACCACGGTAACCGGCCACTGGACTCGGCCGAGGAAGCCCATCATCGTCGCCGCGCTCAACAGGCACACGCCGAGCGGCAGCACGACCCAGCGGATTCGCCGGAACGATACGGCGAGGATCACGATGATGAACAGCACCACGCCGGCCCCGAAGACCTTGAGATCGCTGCGAATGAACGAGATCGAGTCGCTCGCGATCATCGGCACGCCGCCGAGAAACAGCGTCGCCCGGTCGCGGTAACCGTCCATGACTCGGCGAACCTCGCGAATCGTGCGGTCGAGTCGTTCGCGCTGCACCTGGTTCTCGGCCCGGATTCGCTCGCTCAGCTCGTCGAGGCGTTCGCGCGCGTCGGGCATCGTGCCGAGCTTGTCGAAGAGCTTGTCGCGGCTCGTGATCAGGTCGAGCAGGGCCTGGTTGGGTTCGAGGTTGACCTGTATCGCGGTGGTGTCGCCCTCGCTGTTGGCCAGCAGGTTCCGATACAGCGGGCTGGTCGTCAATTCGCGCGCGGCGAGGCCGACGTCGGCATCCTCGCTTTCGAGCGTGCGTACCTGGCGGGAGATTTCGGCCAGGGTCGTCGGCGGGCTCTCCAGCAGCGGCACGTCGAGCAGGCTGACGACCGACGCGACGCCATCGACTCGGCGCAGCTCGTCGCGCAGCGCGGTGATGTAGGCAAGCTCCGACTCGCTGAACAAGTCCTGCTTTGGGCTATAGGTGACGATCAGGAAATCGTCGGAGCCATACCGCTCGCGCACACTGCGGTAGAACTTGAGGCTCGCGTCGTTTTCGAGCACCAGCGAATCGGCCGACGCGTCGAGCTCGAAGTCGTCGACGTGCAGCAGGAAAAAACCGATCACGAAAACTGCGGCGACGAGCGTGACGAGCGGGCGCTCGAGCACGAAGCGATTGTACGCGGCGGACAGCCGAGAGAGCATGCGTTACTTTCCTTGACCGGTTGACTCGTAGGCGCTCTTGGCGAAACGCCGGTAACCCCACTGGTATTGTTCGATGTAGTCGGCGACCAGTTTTTCGATCCGGTCGTTCAGGTATTGCGCGCTGGCGGTCGGGTCGGCCGCGAGCCGGGCATGCTCGAGCGGTTCGATACGCAGGCCGAATTCACCCGGCGGCGTGCTGCGATAGATACTAGCAATAAATACGTCGCATGCCACCTTGCTGCACAATTTGTGCACCAGCGTCGTCGTCGGTGCGCTGACGCCGAACAGGGTGGATTCGATCTGCGCCTTGCTGCGTCGCGGCCGCTGGTCGGGCAAAATCATCAGCGTGCCGCCGTTTTTCAACTCGAGCAGCATTTTGCGCAGGCCATGCTTCTGCGTCGGTACCAGCGAGCCGCCGGCGCGCGCGCGGGCGTCGAGGACGAAGCGGTCGAGCGCGGGGGACTTGCGCTGCTTATACAACATCATCGCATCCGCGTGGCGGCCCAGCCACAGCGCCAGCGTCTCCCAGCTGCCGAGATGCGGCGCGAGCACGATACGCCCGCGCCCCGTACGCCCGAACTCGGCGCAGACATCCTGCCGCGTGACCCGCGCGAGCACGGCGTCGACCGGCCAGCACCAGACCGCGGCCAGTTCGGTCATCGCGTTGCAGGTCTGCCGGATCGACTCGCGGTAGAGGCGCTCGCGCCACGCGCGCGGCCGATCGCCGAAACAGAGTTCGATGTTTTCGCGGGTCTGGCGCCGTATCCGGTTCGGCACGAGCCGCAGGCAAGCGGCGATCGGTGCGGCGAAGCGGTACTGGGTCGGTAACGAGCAGCGCGCCAGCAGTTCGAGGCCGCGCTGGACCGCGGGCTTTGCCATCTACTTTTGCTGCTCGATCTTCGCCCAGCTGTCGCGCAGCGTCATCGTGCGGTTGAACAGCGGCGTGTCGGCGCTCGAGTCGGGGTCGCTGATGAAATAGCCGAGACGTTCGAACTGATACGGTAGCGGGTTGTCGACGCACTCGATTTCGGGTTCGAGCCTGGCGTTTGCCATGACGATCTTCGAATCCGGGTTCAGCGCTTCGTGGAAGTCGGCCGCGGCGCCGGGGTTCGGCACGTTGAACAGGCGCTCGTAGAGGCGCACGGTCGCGTCGACCGCGTGGCGCGCGCTAACCCAGTGCAGCGTGCCCTTGACCTTGCGCCCGTCGGGGCTCGAGCCGCCGCGGCTGTCGGGGTCGTAGCTGCAGATCAGGGTCTCGATTTCGTCGGCCGCGTTTTTGACGACTTCCTTGCAGGTGATGTAGTAGGCGAAGCGCAAGCGCACCTCGCGCCCCGGGCCGAGGCGGAAGAATTTCTTCGGCGGATCTTCCATGAAGTCGGCGCGCTCGATGTAGAGCTCGCGTGAAAACGGCACCTTGCGCGTGCCGAAATCGGGATCTTGCGGGTGGTTGGCGCCGTCGAACCATTCCTCCTGGTCCTCGGGATAATTCTCGATGATCACTTTGAGCGGATCGATCACCGCCATGCGCCGCGTCGCGCGTGCGTTGAGGTCGTCGCGCAGCGCGTTCTCGAGCACGCCCATCTCGATCGTCGAATCCTTCTTGGTAATCCCGATCGCGTCGCAAAAGTCGACGATGGCCTCGGGCGTGAAGCCGCGCCGGCGCATGCCCGCGAGCGTCAGCATGCGCGGGTCGTCCCAGCCGTCGACGATACCCTCGGTGACGATCTGGTTGAGCTTGCGCTTGCTCGTCAGCGAGTACTCGAGCTGCAGCCGCGCGAACTCGATCTGCACCGGCCGCGACGGCGTCTCGAGGTTGTCGAGGATCCAGTCGTAGAGCGGGCGGTGATCCTCGAACTCGAGCGTGCACAGCGAGTGGGTCACGTGCTCGATCGCGTCCGATAAACCGTGGGTGAAATCGTAGAGCGGGTAGATGCACCACCGGTCGCCGGTGTTGTGATGGGTCGCGTGACGGATGCGGTAGAGCACCGGGTCGCGCAGGTTGATATTCGGCGACTGCATGTCGATCTTTGCCCGCAAAACGTGCTCGCCGTCGGCGTACTCGTCATTGCGCATCGCCTCGAAAAGTTGCAGGTTTTCGTCGACGCTGCGGTTGCGGTAAGGGCTGTCGATGCCAGGCTCCTTGAGGGTGCCGCGGTTGGCGCGAATTTCGTCGGCGCTCTGGCTGTCGACAAAGGCCTTGCCCTGCTTGATCAGGTCGACCGCGTAATCGTATAGCTGGTCAAAATAATCCGACGCGAACGGGTTGCTATGCCATTCGAAGCCGAGCCATTCGACGTCGCGGCGAATCGCGTTGACATACTCGAGGCTTTCCTTCTCCGGGTTGGTGTCGTCGAAGCGCAGGTTGCAGTGACCGCCGTAGTCGCGTGCGACGCCGAAGTTCAGGCAGATCGACTTGGCGTGGCCGATGTGCAGGTAGCCGTTGGGCTCGGGCGGAAAACGGGTGACGACCGTGTCGACCTTGCCCGACGCGAGGTCGGCGTCGATGATGTCGCGGATGAAGTTGGAAGGCTCGCCGGTGCGGGTCTCGGACATGGAGCGGTCTGCTGCGGAATCGAATCGCGGGATTCTAACCGATACGCCGGCAAAGCTGAATCTCGGTGTCTCGGTCAGATCCCGCTCAGGCCGAAAATCTGGCGCAGCAGGTAGCCGGCGTAGAACGCGAGACCGGCGGCGGCGCAGCCGGTTGCGAGAGAGCGCAGCCCGGCGACGAGGCGCGGCCGCTCCAGCACCGCGCTTTTGGCGATGCCGATCAGGAAGAACATCAACCCGGCGATGATCGAGCTCCAGATAAAGTTGTCCGCGGCTTCGGCGGTGGTGCGAAAAAACGGCAACAGCGGCATCGCGCCGACGCCGACGAACGAGGCGAAGGTAACGGCGCCGGACAGTGCCGGCCTGGCCGGGCTCGTCTGCAGGCCATGCTCCTCGGCGACCATCGTTTCGATCCACAGTTGCCGGTCGCGGGTGATCGTCGCGACGATGGTTTCGAGGACTTCGCCATCGAATCCCTTGGCGCGAAAAATTTGCCGGATCTCCTCGCGCTCGCCCTCGGGAATAAGGTCGATGTGGCGCGCTTCCTCGCGCCGGATGCTGTCGAGATACTCGCGCCGCGAGCGGTGCGATTCGTAATTGCTGATCCCCATGCTGAAACCGTCGGCGAGCAGGTTAGCGATGCCGAGAATCACCGCGATCTCGGACGGCAGGCCGGCGCCGACGACGCCGGCGACGATCGCGAAGGTCGTCACGCAGCCGTCGATTCCGCCGAGTACCGCGTCCGACACGGTTTCCGACCGGGGTGCGCGCTGCAGGCGCAGGCGGATCAGTTCGGGGCTGTGCCGGCGTTTGATCTCGGCTTCGTTGTGGCGCGCCAAGCTCAGCTCCGTCCGTTCCGGTGATGCGCCGTCATGCCGGCGGTCTCAATCCCAGTAGGTCAGGAAGTCGTCGACCGCGGGCAGCTCGCGTGGCGGCAATTCGGTCGCCGGCGTGCCGAGATAGACGAAAGCGATGATGCGCTCATTGCCGGCGAGCCCGAGTTCGTCGCGCACGAACGGATCGTAGGCATTGTCGCCGGTCAGCCAGATCGAGCCGAAGCCGAGCGCGTTGGCGGCGAGCAGGATGTTGTGCGCGGCGGCGCCGGCGCTGTGCAACTGCTCGATCTCGGGCACCTTCGGGTTGTCCGCGAGGCGCGCGACGACGACGACGATCATCGGCGAGCGCAGCGGCTTGTCGCGCTGCTTCTTGATGTAGGCCGGATCGACTTCGGGATCGCGGCGCGCGACCGCCTCGCCGAAGATGTTCGACAGCTTGTAGCGCGCGTCGCCCTGGATCACGATGAACCGGTAGGGCCGCAGGCGGCCGTGGTCGGGCGCCGACATCGCGACCTCGAGAATCTTCTTCAATTGCGCCTCGTCCGGCGCCGGGTCGTTCAACATTTTGGCCGGAGTCGAGTAGCGTTGCAGCAATTGCAGCGATTCGTTCATGCGTGGGGCGATCGATTTGGTAGCGACAGCGGCAATGATACACTTCGGCCTCGATTCTTGCTTGCCTTAACCGATGATCCGTTACCAGATTACGAGCGCCGACCCCGCGAGCCACTATTTCGATGTCCGCGTCGAGATCGACGCGCCCGAGCCGTCGGGCCAGGCGCTGCGCCTGCCGAACTGGATCCCCGGCAGCTACAAGATTCGCGACTTTGCGCGCAACCTGCTCGACCTGCGCGCCGAATGCGGCGGCGAGGCGGTCGCGCTCGAGCAGCTCGACAAGTCGAACTGGCGCGCGGCGCCGTGCGCGGGGCCGCTCGAGCTTGCCTACAAAGTCTATGCGAAGGACCTGTCGGTGCGCAGCGCGCACCTCGATAATACCCACGGTTACTTCAACGGCAGCAGCGTGTTCGTCGAGGCGCCCGGTCTGGACGATCCGGCCTGCGAACTCGTGATCGAACGGCCGGCGCCCGACTATTGCGCCGATTGGCGGGTCGCCACGGCGCTGCCGCGCGCCGGCGCCGAGCCTTTCGGTTTCGGTGCCTATCGCGCGGCCGACTACGCCGCGCTGATCGATCACCCGGTCGAGATGGGTACTTTCACACGCATCCCGTTCGAAGCCTGCGGCGTGCCGCACGACATTATTCTCACCGGCCGCTTCGATTGCGACGCCGAACGGCTCGCGACCGACTTGACGAAGATCTGCGAGCACCACATCCGTTTCTTCGGCGAACCGGCGCCGATGGATTACTACCAGTTCCAGGTACTCGTCGTCGGCGACGGTTACGGCGGGCTCGAGCACCGCGCGAGCACGAGCCTGATCGCGAGCCGCAAGAGTCTGCCGCAAGCGGGCGAGACCAGGGTCGGCGACGACTATCGCAACTTTCTCGGCCTGTGCAGCCACGAGTACTTCCATACCTGGAACGTCAAGCGGATCAAGCCGGACGTCTTCGAGCCGTACGACCTGCAGCGCGAGGTCTACACGCCGCTGCTGTGGGCTTTCGAAGGCATTACCTCGTACTACGACGAGCTTGCGCTGGTGCGCGCGGGCCTGATCGACGACGACAGCTATCTCGAACTGCTCGGACAGACGATGACGCGGGTCTCCCGCGGCCGCGGGCGCCTGCGGCAGTCGGTCGCCGAATCGAGCTTCAACGCCTGGACCAGGTTCTACCAGCAGGACGAGAACGCGGCGAACGCGATCGTCAGTTACTATGCCAAGGGCGCGCTGATCGCGGCCTGCGTCGACCTGAAGCTGCGCGCCGAAAGCGAGGGCGAGAGCAGCCTCGACGGCGTCATGCGCCGCTTGTGGCAGGACTACCGGCGCGGCGAGCGCGGCGTCGCGCCGCGGCAAATCCAGGCGCTGGTCAACGAACTCGCCGGCGTCGACCTGTCGCCGCTGCTCGACGCATGGATCGACGGGACCGACGAATTGCCGTTGCCCGAACTCTTGCAAACGGTCGGCGTCGAGGTCGACGCGCGCGCGGCGGCGAATTCGCAGGACAAGGGCGGCAAGCCGGTCGACGGCGAGCTGCCGACGGCGACGCTGGGCGCGATGCTGAAGGACGGCGATTGCGGCGTCGCGATCCAGCGCGTCGACGAGGGCGGCGCGGCGCAAACGGCGGGGCTTGCCGCCGGCGACGAAATTCTCGCCGTCGACGGGCTTCGGCTCGAACTCGCGCAGCTCGAGCAGCGACTGTTGCGCGCCCGCGTGGGCGACCGCTGGCAAGTCCACGCGTTCCGCCGCGACGAACTGCACGTATTCGAGGTCGAGCTGCAGCCGGCGCCGGCGACGACCATCGTACTGCGCGCGACCGACGACAATTCGGACGCGCGCCGCGCGTGGCTGCACGGCGCGTGAGCTTCGCGCCGATCGACGCCGAGCGGGTCGGCGCGCGGGTCGAGCGCCTCGGTCTCGACTGGCATTACCGCGACGCAACCGGCTCGACCAACGCCGACGCGCTGCGCCTGCATGCCGAAACGCTGCGTGAACTGGTCGTGTTCGCCGAGGCGCAATCCGCCGGCCGCGGTCGTCGCGGTCGCGAGTGGTTGTCGCCGCCGGGGCGGAATCTCTACTGTACCGTCGGACTCGCGCGCGAAATTCCGGCGCCGGCGCAGGGTTTGCTCAGCCTCGTCACCGCGCTCGCGTTGCGCGCGGCGCTGAAAGACGGCGCCGGCGTCGACATCGACCTGAAATGGCCCAACGACCTGCTGCACGACGGGCGCAAAATCGGCGGCATCCTGATCGAATCGCGCGCGCTCGACGCCGGGCGTTTCCTGTTCGCGATCGGCTTCGGGATCAACGTACACATGCGGGACGACGAGCTGGCGGGGCTCGAGATCCCCGCGACCAGCGTCGCCGCGATCGCGCCGCGACCGGTCGAGCGCGACGCAATCCTGCTCGCGGCGATCGAGGCGGTGGCGGTCGCGGTACGCGAATTCGATCCGGCGAATACCGCCCGCTGGATCGCCGAATTCGAGCAGGGTGACGCCTATCGCGGCCGCGAGATCGAAATCGTCAGCGGCGATGAGCGCATCCGCGGCATTTACGATGGCGTCGATCCGGACGGTCGCCTGCGGCTTCTGACCGACGGCGGCATGGCCAGATTCGCGGCCGCCGAGATATCGCTGCGACCGCCGCAATGATCCTGCTCGATTGCGGCAACAGCCAGCTGAAGGCGCAAGCCTGGCGCGACGATCGCCTGGTGGCGAGCTGCGCGATCGCCTACCGTCGGCCGTGGTGCGAACGTTTCGGCGACTGGCTCGACCGACAGGGCGCCGCGCATTGTTACCTTGCCTCGGTGCTCGGCGGCGAGCGGCAACAGGCGCTCGATGCCTGCCTCGCCGCGCGCTTCGGCGACGCGGTCACGCGATTCCGCTCGCAAGCCGCAGCGCTCGGCGTGCGCAGCGCCTATGCCGAGCCCGCGACCCTCGGCGTCGATCGCTGGCTCGCGCTGGTCGGCGCCGCCGGGCTCGGCGTCGGCGACTGTTTTATCGTCGACGCCGGAAGCGCGATCACGCTCGACCTGTTGCGCGCCGACGGTATCCATGTCGGCGGCGCGATCCTGCCGGGCGTCAACACGTCGCGCGCCGATTTCGAGCGCATCTTTCACTACCTCGATTTCGCCGACCCGGCGATCGGCCGGGCCGACGACCCCGCCGGTTCAACCGCGGCGGCGATTCATATAGACTACGCGCGGGATACGCTCGAGGAACTGACTGCCCTGTTGCAGCGCTGGCAACACCATCTCGCGGATGATGCGACCGTTCTGCTCGCCGGCGGCGATGCGGCGCGCGTGCTGCGCGCGCTCGACCGGCCCGCGCGCCTGGTTCCCGACCTCGTCTTTCGCGGCTTGCGCCGCCTGGCGACGGCATGAAGGTTTTCTTCGGTTTGCTGCTGATCCTGAACGTCGCGTTCGCGGTGTTCCAGTGGCTCGTGCCTTACGAACAGTTGTTCGCGGAGACGCCGAAGATCGAGGCGGCGGAGCAGCTGCAGCTGCTGAGCGAGGCCGACCTGGCGCCGCCGCCGGCGCCCGAAGTCGTCGCCGAGGCCGTCGAAGCCGAGACCGACGCGATTGCCGAGGCGGTCGCGCGCATCGAGCAGGAAATCGAAAACCAGCGCCAGCCGCTGGTGACCGAGGACACCAGCGACCGGCGCATGTGTTACACGATCGGGCCGGTCAAGGACAAGGCGCGCGCGATCGAGCTCGGCGGCCGCTACTCGAGCCGCAACGTCGAAACCGAACTGAAGTCGAGCCTCGACAAGCAATATCTCGGCATGATGGTGTTCATCGACGGACACGAGACCCGCGCCGCCGCGGTCAAGACCGCGAACGAGCTGTCGGCGAAAGGCATTCGCGATCACATCATCGTCAACCAGGAAGAACGTCCAAATTTGCTGTCGCTCGGCGTGTTCGGGCTCAAGCGCAACGCCGAGCGGCTCAAGGCCCGCGTCGAGAAGCTCGGCTTTCCGGTCGAGACCGAGGCGCGCTACCGCGAGCGTACGATCTACTGGCTCTACGGCGAACAGTCCAGCGAGGAGGAAATGCGCCAGCTACTCGAACCCGCCGACCTCGCGGAAGGCATCAGCCAGATCCCGACCCAGTGCTTGCCAAGCTAGGCTAAACTTCCTACCATGCGAACGCTCGCGAACGGTCGACAGGAATCGCCGCGAGGCGACCGCAAGGGTCGTGAAAAAATTGATTATGCCGGCGTAGCTCAGTTGGTAGAGCAACTGACTTGTAATCAGTAGGTCCGGGGTTCGACTCCTCGTGCCGGCACCACTTTTTGGCCTGCTGCGCGCCTCGATTGCGGCGTTGGAATTTCGCGCGAACCGCTCACGTACTAATCCGTACTGTTCGCCGTATCGCACGAAATTCCGCCTTGCACTCGAGGCGCTCGCGACGGCCAAAACCGTCGTGAGTCAAATTACCCTGAGTAGTGCTTTCTCGGGCACCACTTTTCGCCTGCTGCGCAAGCCGATAGCCGCGTTGGAATTTTATGCGAACCGCTCACGTACGGGTCTGTACTGTTCGCGGTATCGCAAAAAGTTCCGCCTTGCTCTCGGCTTGCTCGCGACGGCGAAAAGCCGACGTGAATCAAAACTCCCTAATTGGCGCTTTCTCGGGCACCATTTTTCTTAAATAAAAAAGCTTACATCGGGTCAATCTGAAGATAATTCAGATTCTATTTTGTGCACTGATGGCCTGTTGAACCACGCCCATGTTTACCAAAAAACTTGAAAGGCAGACATTCATGGAGTTTATTTATGCCTGTGCTTTCGGCCAGAAGCGGTCACTGACCGAGCTTGTTTCTGGGCCACTATGCGTCATCGAATGTGCTTGAACACTTTTGGATCAATACTCCCGGCACAGAGAACTCCGCCCCACATGGCCCCTGGTATGCCGGGCGATGCGACATCCTGCCCCGCAAGGTACAACCCTCTAACTGGTGTTTTAGCACTTAGCGCGTCCGACAGCATTCGATCAGGTGTGACGTCAAGTCCGTAAAACGCACCTTTCCTGTGACCGGTGATCGCTACCGTCGAGAGGGGCGTGGCAAGTTCCCGAAACACAACCAGTTTCGCCAGGTCGGGAAAATACCTCTCGAACTGTTCGAATACCCGTTCTTCAACGCTGGTCTTGAAAGCCGCGTAATCCTCTCCACGCTCAGCTGACGGTACATTTGCCCAGCGCTCCACAGTGGACCAGCTCGCCCAGACAATGATCTCGCCGGAATGCTTCTGCTTCGAGCCAGGATCGTGTTGCGGATCTTTGAGGGATGCGAAGGAGACGAACATGCTGGGCGGAGCCCCGTTCGACGCGTTCTCCCAGACTGCATCGGTTTCTCCTTCGGGATAAATCCAGTGGTTTGCCCGGGTCGCACCCGCGGCTTCCACATCCCCTTCAAAACCGAGATAGATCGAGAAGTGACAGATACTCGGTGGGAGCGAGCGGATTTCGTCAATCCAGTCGTCTTCGCCAAGACCATCAGGCAGCAACTGATCGACCGTCTCACGTGCGCCTATGTTGGAAATAACGATGTCAGCATGGATTTCTTTGCCGTCGTCCGTTCTTACACCGATGACACGATCATCATCGAAGAGCAAGGCATCCACTTTCACACCGGCCCATGCCTCGCCGCCGGCTTGTCGAATGACGGGCAGTATTTTCTTGGCGATGACCGACGAACCGCCGACGGGATACCAGGCTCCGGATTCGAGAAAGGAATAGGCCACCAGGGCGTGGACGGCAAAGCTCGCCTTGCTCGGTCGGCCGCCATGGTCGGGCCATTGGGCGAGGAAAGCGGCCGTGAGTTCGGGATTATCCGTGATTTCGGCCGCCACTTCGGCTGAGGTCCTTCCGCACCAGCGCTCGATAGCGTCACCCTTCCACCACTTGATGAATGCGCCAACGGGGTGCGGCATAGCCCGTGTACGGATCACCGACATTGCAGCGTCCCTGCCTTTATGGACTACTTCGAACCAGTCATCGATCGCCTCACTCTCGGCCGGAAAGCGCTCTTTCAGGTCGAGCATCTGTGCCTCGAACGGCCGCGAGAGCAGCAACGGTTCGGTGTTGCCTATATGGAGAACATCATAAATTGCCCCCATCGACGCCAGATCAATGGGGGTGTCGCAAAGCCAGTCGAGGACATGCCGCTCGGGGTCACCGGGTGCGACACCGCTGAGGTAGTGAATGCCGACATCCCAGTTAAAACCGTTTCTGGAGAAACTGTGCGTCAGTCCGCCAAGCGTCTGGTACTGTTCGAGCAGTAAAACCTTGTGCCCGGTTCGAGACAGTGCCGCGGCAGCCGAAAGACCACCCATGCCGGAGCCGATAACGATGACGTCCCACTGGCCTTGTGAAAGTGCTTGTTCGCTGGGTTCCACCAAGGTCACTCCATACGAGTCGGATATAGCGCGTTAAGTACCTGCCCAGTATCCATGCGCATCGGTGTCACTCGCTGATTTAAATCAATGAAATGGACCCCGCACTTGTATCCTATGGCCCTTTGCCCGAAATCGGATGATTCGGAAGCTAGAATAATTACTCGAAAGCACGCGCGGCGTATCAGATCGCAGCAGAGAATAGCCGGGTCAGGCTTTACAAACCACGCGAAAATAGACCCTGAACACTCTGGTTCGCAAGTCCTGGCACGCGGAATGCGAGGTCATGCTAGTACCCGAACGGATCGTCGGACAGGAGGATGGTGACATAGGGTGCGTAGGTCAGGACGGCGCCCTGGCGGGGACCCAGTTCGTCGAAGGCAGTCACCAGTCGGTCGAAACTCGATTCGTTTTCCGGTTCCGCTTTGAGGGCTTCGAGTGCCTCGAGCAGGGTATCGATTTCCGCGATATCCATGTGTTCTCGCAGCATCCGGATCGAGCTGTCGATACTCTCGGCGCTGACCGGTTTACCGCGGGCCTTTCGCGGCTCGCCGAATTCGGGTGGATCTTCGTAACTGTTGGCTGCGAATCCGGCGGATCGGGCACCGGGCCTGAGCCCGGCAAAAGCGTCGTACTCCTCGCGCGCGCGTCGTTTCAGCTCGTCGACGAAGCGGGCGAAAGCCTCGGAATCGGGCTTGTCGCGATACAGCGTGAGCAACGGATGGCGCTTGATGCGGCTATGAAATTCCAGCCAGGGTCCGTTCGCGGTGGGCTCGGGGTTCAACATCGACAGCAACACCGTCGATTTCTCTTCCTTGAAGAGTGTCCTGATTCGAACGTGAATCGAATCGTCCGCAATTTCGAAGACCCGGGTGCCTTTCAACAAATGCTTTTGAACGAGTTTCATGGTCGCTGAGGATTATCGATCATCTTGGTCCGGAAATTACGGTGTCTGGTCAATGCACAAGCCCCCGGAGAATTCTACAATACGTCGCGGCTATCGAATGAACGGATAGCAGGCGAAATGTCGAACCGATATGCGCAGAGCCCTGGTGCATTCAATCTGATGTTCGGCCCATTAACAGGTCTGATGGGATTCCCGCACGGTAGTTGATATAATCTCGGCTCATAACAATGCCATAAAATCGGCTGCGCGCGGCACCGAACCGCAGGTTTCCGCGGGAACCGGGCCGTTCGATCTTCGCCGGCCAATCGACGAGCAGAGGTGATACATGAGTGAGCAAAAGAAAACCCGGCCCAAGGTCCCCGAAGGCAAGTCGCGTTACGTGACGACTCGCCAGAAGGAAGCCAACGAAAAGGGCTTCGTCGGTTACGAAACCATCTGGGAGCCCTTTCAGAAAGAAGTCGATTACGTCACCCCGAAAAAGCCCTGACCCGGACCGGTTTGCGCTTTCCGCCGGGAAGCGCAAACACGAGACGGTGCACATCAGGTAAAACGGCGATGACCGAAATCATCGCCGTTTTCGTTGGTCGGGATTAAAGCGCGGAATCCGGATCGACTACTCGATCGGCACCGCGGTGACGCCGTCGAGATCGGGGCCATCTTCGAGCTTGCCGCCGTGCGCGATTTCTTCGTCGGTCGCGTCGCGCACCAGCAGGATCTCCAGGCGAAAAACGACTTCGCGGCCGCACAGCGGATTGTTGCCGTCGATGGTCACGGTTCTTCGGTCGGCCTGGGTCACCAGGAAGGTCTTGGTCTGCCCGCGGTCGTTTTCCATCAGGATAGCGGTGCCGACCTCGCGGTATTCTTCAGGGACATCTTGCGTTTTTTCGACGATCACCAGGGATTCGTCGCGCGGTCCGTATAACTCGTTGCAGTCGATCGGAACCTCGATCACGTCGCCGGTCGCCTTGCCCTCGAGTTCGGCCATCACGGTCGGCGCGAGGATTTCGTTGACGCCGTGCACGTAGCCGAGCGGGTACTCCACCTGCGTCAACACGGCGCCGGATTTCTGGTCGATCACCTTGTAAGTCAGCTCCACGTATTTTCCGTCGCCAATCGTCTCGTTACTCATATTCCAGGCCCTAAAAAATGGAAGCCGCGAAAATCTTGATTTCGCCCCGCTCGTAACCGATGACCATGCGCCCCAGCCACTCGCCTTGCTTCTTGGTGCTGCGCACCCGGAACAGGCAGGTCACGTGCTCGCCGCGGCGGATGAAACCGAGAAAGTCGTAATCGGGATCGAGGTTGCGCGTCAGTTCGCTCTGCACGAACTGCTTGCCGACTTCGACCTCGTTCAGGCCGAACAGCAGGTCGTAGGAAAAATTCTTGATGAACTTCCCGTATTGCCCCTTGTTGGAATACTTGATCAGATCGTCCCAGAACGGGAACGCGATTGCCTCGAGCTCCTCGTCGGTCTTGTCGATGATGTTCATACGCGCTCTCCAGGGCGAAAGTACGGGCTTGCCGGCAGCGGCGCCACGGAACCTCGTTCGACGTCAACCCCGGTGAAAAAAAAGACCAACACAATGTTGATCTTTTTTCGCAGGGTAGCGTGGATGTTGTTCACCCGGGACTGGTTGCGGCTTCCTTCTCCTCGGCTCGCTTCTCCTCGGCTCGCTCCTCCTCGCCCACGAGGTGGTAGCAGGGCGCCTTTTCCATCGTGTACTCGCCGGTTTCGGGGTCGCGGCGGGAAACCGTCAGCACGTGCCAGTTCTTGTCGTCGAGTTTCATCGCGTCGCCGCGGTAGTAGTAACCCGGCCAGCGGGTTTCCTTGCGAAACAGCGTGTGCTGCACGACGGCCTCGGAAGCCAGGTGACGATGCTTCAGTTCCCAGGCGCGCAGCAGTTCGTGGATATCCTTGGCGGCGAGCTTTTCGAGATCCTCTTCCATGTATTTCAGTTTTTTCAGGCCGATTTGCAGCAGCTTGTCGTTGGTCATGTAGTTGACCGTCGCGCCGCCCGCGTACTCGTCCATCAGTTTTTGCAGGCGATCGAGACCCTGGCGCGGGTTGATGTAGTTCGGGTTGACGTCGCCGGCGACGATTTCGTTGCGGTAAATCTTGTAGTGCTCCATCGGCTTGAAGATTTCCTTCTTGCGCTTTTCGATTTGTTCCTCGGAAACCCGGATACCCTCGGCCTTGCCGTCGTCGATGTACTTGCACGCGGCCTTGGCCGCGAGCCGGCCCTCGGTAAACGAACCGGAAGAAAACGCGTGCGGCGTTCCGCCGACCGCGTCGCCGGCGCCGAACAGGCCCTCGACGGTGGTCATGCGGTTGTAGCCCCAGAAGTACTCGTCGGGAGACACGTCTTCGGGGCCGGAACACCAGGCGCCGCTGCCGGTCGCGTGCGAGCCCATGACGTAGGGCTCGGACGTGGTCAGTTCGGGGTTCTCGTATTTCGGGTTGACGTCGGTCGCGGCCCACAGGACGGCCTGGCCGACGGTCATGCCCAGGAAGTTGTGCCAGCCGATCTCTTCGAGGTGCGGATCCTGGAAGGCTTCCATGGTCACCATGTGGATCGGGCCGCGCCCGGCATTGACCTCGTTGATCAGCGCGTGGTTGCGCAGGCAGGTCGGGATCGGGCGATGGGTCAGGTGCGCCACTTCCGGATCCAGGTATTCCTTGCCGACCATTTTCTGCAGTTCGGGGAACC
>JAHEKJ010000011.1:0-7085 GCA_024638385.1 Gammaproteobacteria bacterium
GGCGGCCCGTGTCGAGCGCGGCGATGCCGAGCAGGTAATCGTATTCGACGTCGCCGGCGCGCTCGGCGTTGAGCGGCGCCAGCAGTTTCCAGGCCAGTTCCGGGTTACCCTTTTGAATATGAGCGCGCGCCTGATCGAGCACCGCATCGGCCGACACGGCCAGACTCGCGAACGCGAGCAAGACGAAAACGAGAACCCGCATGCGTTGCCTTTTTAGCTTATTTTCCGGGACGGTCCTGACGACCGTAATCGCAGTCTACGCCAATCCGGCCCAATAGCCAACCGCCCGGCGCAGGGCTAACTATCTCAAATACATGGGTTTATTGATGTCGACCCGGTCACAATGACGCCGCGCGCGCGGGCTATGCCGCGCTTCCGCGGCTTTGCAAGGCGGGCGGATTCCGTTAACTTAGGCCGCTTCGAAGCAACCCGCCGGCGATTGCCGGGCGCAGCTTATGTCACAGCCATTCGATTCCCGCAACGGCGGCGCCGGGGCGAGTTCGTGAGCGCCGACAAGACGCCGCTCACGGCCGACGAGATCCGCCAGGCCGTCGCGGTCGTGCGGCGCGACGGCGGACTCGGCGCCGACGCCTGGTTCGAAACCGTCGGACTCGACGAATCCGGCCGCGCCGGCGACCAGCGGGCGGCCTACGTCTGCTGCTACGAACCGTCGCGCAATCGCACCTTTGCCGGCCGCGTTCTTTTCGAAGCCGACCGGCTCGACGACTGGCGCCACGTCGAAGGCGTGCAGGCGCGCATCCCGCCCGACGAGTTCGAGATGGCTTGCCGCCTCGCGCGCGAAGACCCCGAATTCGTCGCCGCGCTCGCGCGCCGCGGCGTCGACGATCCGTCGCGCGTGCTGATCGAGAGCTGGTCGGCGGGCAATTTCGGCCTGCCCGAGGAGCAGACCCGGCGCATCGCCTACGGTCACTGCTGGCTGATGAACGACGCCGGCGACAACCCCTACGCACGGCCGATCGCGAACCTGCACCCGGTGTTCGATCTCGGCGCGCGCGAAATCATCCGCATCGACGATTTCGGCGCCGTGCCGATCCCGCCCGACCCGGGACCGATCCGCCGGCCGCACCAGCGCGACGACGCCAGACCCCTCTCGATCACCCAGCCCGAGGGGCCGAGCTTCGCGGTCGACGGCTATCGCGTGCGCTGGCAGGACTGGGAGTTGCAGGTCGGGTTCTCGCCGCGCGACGGCCTCGTGCTGCACGACATCGGCATCCGCGACGGCGACCGGCTGCGGCCGCTGATGCGGCGCGCGTCGCTCGCCGAGATGGTCGTGCCCTACGGCGATCCGCGCGGCGCCAGCTTCCGCCGCAACGCCTTCGATACCGGCGAGTACGGCATCGGCGTCGCGCTCGATTCGCTGCGCCTCGGTTGCGATTGCCTCGGTCACATCCACTACTTCGACGTCTGCAGCCACGACTGGACCGGCGAGCCGCGGCCGATCGACAACGCGATCTGCATGCACGAGGAAGACTTCGGCATCGGCTGGAAGTACTCGGTGCCGGCGGCGGGGCAAACCACGGTCGTGCGCTCGCGTCGCCTGGTGGTCTCTTCGATCGCGACGATCGGCAACTACGTCTATGGCTTCTTCTGGTACTTCTACACCGACGGCACGCTCGGCGTCGAGGTCAAGGCGACCGGGATTCCTTTCCCGTCGGCGCTCGACGGCGGCAAGGCGAGCCCCTGGGGCCGCGTCATCGGCGACGGTATCGAGTCGCACGTGCACCAGCACGCGTTCAGTTTCCGCTTCGACATGGCGCTCGACGGCGAGCGCAATTCGGCCAGCGAAGTCAATTTCCGCGCCGCGCCGTCCGGCGCCGACAACCCGCACGGCAACGCGGTCCTGACCGACGAGACGGTGTTCGCGCGCGAACTCGACGCGCAGCGCGAGATCGACGCGGCCAGCGCGCGTTACTGGCGGGTCTTCAATCCGAACGTCCGCAACCGCTTCGGCGAAGCGGTCGGCTACAAGCTGCTGCCGGGCGCCAACGCCTTCGCCCTGCAACACCCGGATTCGCCGGTCGGGCGGCGCGCGGCCTTCATGTACAAGCACTTCTGGGTCACGCGGCACGATCCGGACGAACTCTATCCCGCCGGCTGGTTTCCGAACCAGCATCCCGGCGGCGACGGCCTGCCACGCTGGACCGCGGCCGACCGCGCGATCGAAGACACCGATATCGTCGTCTGGCACACGCTCAATTACCATCACTGGCCGCGGCCCGAGGACTGGCCGGTGCAACCGGTGGTCTACGCCGGCTTTCACTGGATGCCGGACGGCTTCTTCGACGAGAACCCGACGATGGACGCGCCGCGCGGCTAGTCCAGGCCGTCACGCCACGCGATGTCCGCCCCGCCCCGCATCCGAATCCTGCCGTTCGCGGCGATCGCGCTCGCGCTGGCGGCGATTTACCTGGCCTGGTATCAGCCCCGGCCGGCAAGTCCGGCGCCGGCCGAGCCCGTCGCGGCGGCGGCGACTTCGCCGGCCGTCGCAATCCCGACGGTTCCGATCACCCGCGACCGGGACGGGTCCCGACCGGAGCCCGCGCCCCCCGCAGCAGACGCCGTGCCGGCGATCCCCCTCGCCGGCCGGATCACCGACACGGCCGGTGAGCCGCTCGGCGGCATCCTCGTCGAGTTGCGGCCGCGCGGCGACGATCTGGCGGGTTCGGCGGCGCGCGCGCGCAGCGACCGGCAAGGCGAGTTCGGTTTCGACGCGGTGACTCCGGGTCGGCGCTACCAGTTGCGCGTGGCGCCGACCGACGAGTACGCGGGTTACATTGACGAATCGCTTACCTTCGACGTCGCCGCGCCGCGACTCGATATCGTGCTCGAGCGCATCGTGCTGGTCGACGCCGACGGTATCGTCGTCGATACCAGCCGCGCGCCGGTGCCCGGTTACACGCTGCGGCTGCGCAGCGCGACGACCAACATTCCCGATCGGGTGATCACCAGCGACGCGAGCGGTAATTTCAGGCTCGAGGGTTTTCCCGCCGGCGCGCTGGAAATCAACACCAGCGGCCGCGATTACTACCGGATCCAGGGGGTCGAGTTGCGGGCCGAGACCTATAACTACCTGACGCTGATCGTCGACCACGGTCAATACGGACTTTCGGGGGTCGTCGTCGACGCCGACGGCGAACCGGTCGCGGGCGCGCGGGTCACGCTCAAAGGCGCGATCAGCGCCGGCGACTACCATACCTACTCTTATCGCACCAAGACCACCAACACCGACGGCAGCTTCGCGTTCGCCGATCTCGGCAGCTACCGCTATACCGTCAGCGTGCATGCCGCCGGCTTCGAGACGCAGATCCGCAACCATGAGTTCCAGTCCTTCTCCGAGCGGCTCGAAATCCGCCTGCAATACCTGCCCGTCGATTAGCACCGGGAGCTGCAGGTCATTGCGCGGAGGCGCAGCCGACGAAGCAACCTCCCGGGACTTGCCCGTTTCGGGAGATTGCTTCGCGGAGCCTGCCCCGGCGAAAACCGGGGCTCGCAATGACGGCAAGTATCAGGAGATCCCTTCGCTGCGCTCGGGACGCCTTCGGCGGATTGCTTCGCGGAGCCTGCCCCGGCCCCGGCTCGGAGGCCGGGGTAAACTGCAGCCGGGGCTCGCAATGGCGGCGTGTCCAGCTTTACCGCGGGGAGCGCGTGGCGGCGACCACCGCCGCGAGCAGGCGCTCGGGGACCAGGCGGATACCGTTGCCGTAGTTGCCGGCGAATATCACGACGACGAGATCTCGATCGGGCAGGATGCACAGGCGCTGGCCGCCGAAGCCGACGCCGCAGACCGCGTCGAACTCTCCCCCCCAGGCACCGCGATATTCGGCGTGCCACCACTGGTAGCCGTAGCCGTAAATGCCGTCGAAGTTCCAGTGAGTGTCCTGCTCGACCTGGCGCGCCAGCGAGGCCTCGATCCAGCCGCGCGGCACGAGCTGGCGGCCCTGCCAGCGGCCACCGTCGAGCGCCAGCTGGCCGATTCGCGCGAGGTCGCGCGCGCGCATGCGCAGGCCCGACGCGGCGCTCGGCAGCGTCGCGCTGCGTTGCCAGAAAATTCCCAGCCCGCGCCAGTCGACGTAGCGCATCTCGATACCGAGCGGCTCGAACAGCCTGGCGCGCGCGAATTCGAGAAACGGCTGGCCGGATATACGCTCGACGAGCGCGGCGAGAATCATCGTCGTGCCGCCGTGGTAGTACCAGCGCGCGCCCGGCGCATCGCGCAGCGGCCGGGCCAGCACGAACTCGACCGGGTCGCCGCTGTGGTACATCCGTCGCTCGTCGTTGTCCGGGTTCGAATAGGGCACGTCCATCTCGTTCCACTCGAGCCCGGTCGTCATCGTCAACACGTGGCGCAGGGTCACGCCATCAGCGCCGGGGGCGACACGGCCGGCGAGCTCGGGAAAGTATTCGACTACCGGGCGCTCGAGCGCGGCGGCATAATCGTCGCCGAGTGCGATGCCGAGCAGCAACGCGGTGACGCTTTTCGAAACCGAGCGCAAATCGTGCAGCGACCCGGCATCGAAGTCGCGGTAGCCGATCGGCCGGCCCCAGTTTTCGTCGTCGCCGGCGAGATACTGCTCGTGGACGACCCGCCCTTCGCGCAGCACGAGCAGCGCGTGCGCGTTCGGGTAGACGCCGGCGTCGAGATCGCGCGCCAGGCCCTCGAACCGCGCGGGCTCACCGCCGGACACGACCGGCGCCGCCGACCGGCCGAAGTCGCCGGCAGACGGTGCATGACTGCAGGCGACCAGCAAACAGCAGAGCAAAACGATTGGCAGGCGCGGCATGCACGCAAGATACCCCGCCCACTGCGACACGACAAGCGCACTTGCCTGGCCCGCGGCGACGCTTCAGGTTATGCTCGACGCCTGCAACGGAGAGGATCGACCATGCCAGGCTTGCGCGAACTCGCGCGAATGCTCGCCAACGGCGAGATCAGCGCGACACGGCTCGTCGAGCAGGCGCTCGAGCGCGCGCGCGACGCGAAATCCGTATTCACCGCGATCAACCCGGGGCTGATTTCACTGACCTACTCGATCGACCGCGCGCGCAAGCGCGGCAAGCAGCTGCCGCCGCTCGCCGGCGTGCCGATCGCGCTCAAGGATCTGTTCAACGTGCGCAACGAGCGCACCTTCGCGGGCTCGGTCGTGCGCAAGCATTACGCCGAGCCCGAGGCCGCCGACGCCGACGTGGTCGCGCCGCTGCGCGAAGCCGGGCTGTTGTTCTTCGGCCGCACCAACATGAGCGAGTTCGCGTTTTCCGGGATCGGCAAGAACCCGCACTACGGCACGCCGCTGTCGGTCTGGGACCGCGAGACCGGGCGCCTGCCGGGGGGCTCGTCGTCGGGCAGCGCGGTCGCGGTCGGCGAGGGTATCGTCGCCGCCGCGCTCGGCTCCGACACCGCCGGCTCGTGCCGCATCCCGGCCGCGTTCAACGGCGTCGTCGGCGTCAAGCCGAGTTACGGGCGCATGTCGCTCGCGGGTATCTACCCGCTGTCGCCGACGCTCGACGCGCCGGGACCGATCGCGGTCGACGTCGACAGTTGCTTCATTCTCGACCAGCTGATGAGCGGTAGCGCAGGCCCCGAAGCCGGCTTGCCGACGCAGCGGCCGGCCGCGCTCGAACGGCTGCGGCTGGTGGTGCCGGATTCGCGCGTCATGCGCGATCTCGATCCCGAGGTCGCCACGGCCTTCGACGCCGCGGTCGAGCGTCTCGAACGCGCCGGCGCCGAGCTGCGCCACGCGGCCATGCCGTTGCTCGACGAATGCGACGACTTCTTCATCGAGCGTCCGCTGGTGATCTACGAGGTCTGGCAGCATCACCGCGAAATGCTCGCCGCGCACGGCGACGAATACGATCCGTTCGTCGGTACGCGCATCGCCGCCGGCGCCGAAATCGGCGATTCCGAGCAGGCCGCGCGGCTGCGCGACCGCGCCGCGCTGGTTGCCGCCTTTGGCGAAGCCTTCGCCGCGCTCGACGCCGACGCGCTGCTCTACCCGACGGTTGCCTGCGTGCCGCCGCCGATCGCGGCCACCGCCGACGACGGCGACGCGCGCCGCGTCAACCTCCGCTGCCTGCGCAATACCGCGACGGTCAACTACTTCGACGGCTGCGCGATCAGCCTGCCGTGCCACGCGCCCGGCGACCCGCCGGTCGGCCTGATGCTGGCGGCGCCGAGCGGCGCCGACGACGCGCTATACCGGATCGCCGCGGCGATCGAACCGCTGCTGGGCGACGGGACCTGAAAAGCGCACCAGTTCCGCGCAAAACGTGCACTATTTGACACCATTTATTCATTTTTGGCGGGTAAACTTGCCTCCCTGATTCGGGTGGCTAGGATGACATGCAGACGCTGCGTCCCGCCCGCCGCGCATCCATCGAACAAGGAGGATACCGAAATGCATTGCTACCAGACTTTCGCCGCCGCCACGGTCATTGCCAACACCTTCGAACTCGTGCCCGAAATCGGCCGCAGGCTGCCGCACGCCGTAATCGTCGACTGGATGGAGCAGCACGGTATCGAACCACAGGACGTGCTCTACGCCGCGCCCGACGCGGTCAAGGCGCGGTTGCTGTTCGAAATCGCGCAGGGCCGGCCGCAAATGCCGCACGCGGCCTGAGGCCGGCACTCAGAGCGCGCGCGCCGCGCGCAAACCCTCGAGAATCGCTTCCTCGACCGTGCGCGGCGCGAGCGCATCCCCGACCCAGGTCGCACCAATTCCATCGAGCTCATCGATCCACGCGCAGTCGCGGTTCGACCGCGGCGCGTAGCAACTCACGACCGCGTCGACGTCGTCGCGGCGATTGCCACGCGGCCGACCTGCGCGAGGTGCGCAGCGCCGTCTGGCACGACTGGATCTTCGTCGATCTCGGCGGCACGGCGGAGGATTTCGACGCCCTGGTCGGGCCGATCGAGGCCCGGCTCGACGGTTACGACCTGGCATCACTGCGCTACGCCGAGTCGCTCGAGTTCGAGATCGCGGCCAACTGGAAGCTCGCGATCGAGAACTTCATCGAGCCCTACCACGTGTTTTCGTGCCACCCGTGGCTCAACGGTTTCGTCGGCAAGG